>JAFNRY010000134.1 GCA_017385345.1 Kiritimatiellia bacterium | reverse complement strand
TAGACAAAAAAACCGCGCTTTCAAACTCCGCGAGAAACGAGATCGAGAGGATTTTCGATTTGCCGGGCTGGGCAGGTCTCGAACCAGTCTATTCGGGACCGGACCCGGCTTCCCTCAACAAGCTTCAAAGCTTCAGGATCCGGCTCGTGCGAAGCGACGGGATGAAAGACGTTCGCGTCGAGAACACGCTCGAACCGGCGGTATTTCGCGAAATCAGGGAAAGGATCGAGACTTTGGCCGGCAACGAACTTGGAATGCAGACGTTCAGGCTGTCCCGCGCCGAACTTGAGGAGTCGAGCAGGCGGTCCGAAGAACTCGGCGACGCGAAATGGGAAGAACGCGACGTGGAATACGGCAATCTCGCCGAATGCATCCGGCACTACACGCTGGCGAAAAACGCGCTCGAGACGCTCAAGTCCGGCATCGACGCCGTCGCGCGTCTGCAGATGAAAACCGAACGCGCGAAGTCCGAACTCGCAAAGAGATGCCATGCCGTCCGCTACGAAGCGGAGCGCGCGATCCAGATCCGCGACTGGGAGCGCGCCAGGATAGAGTTGCGCAAACTTCTCGAGATGGCGCCTGAGAAGGGCGACGACGTAAACAGGGAAGCGGCGAAAAAGCTCGTGTACGTCGAAGACCAGATCGCTTCGCTCAGGAAGAAAGGCAAGTCAGGCGGCGGCAAGGGCGGCAAAACCAAAGGAGCGTTCGGATTATGATCAAGGACATGTTCCGCGTTGCGGCGTCCGTCGCGGCGGCGTGGCTTCCGGCCGCGGCTTGCGCCGTCGTCGCCATAACCAGCAATCCCGACGGGGCCTCCGTCTCGGTGGACGGGCGTCCGCGCGGCATCACCCCGCTCAGGCTTTTCGACCTGAAACCCGGCGTCGAGCACCATGCCCGCGTATCTGCGAAGGATTTCGAGGACGAGGACGTCTTTTTCAAGGACGACAAAGACTCCGTCGTCGCGCATCATGTTGAATTGACGCCGGCGAAAGGACTGCTTCTCGTCACGTCCGAACCGGAGGGCGCCGAGATACTGCTCGACGGATATTCTCTCGGCTCGACGCCGCGTCTCGTCACGACCCTCGACGCAGGCAGGCATTACGCGCTCGTCTTGAAGAAGCAAGGATGGCTTGACGCCAAGCTGGAGGTGAAGTTCGACGGCAGGCGGCCGGTTGCGAGCCATGTGAAAATGATCGTGGATTCGGGGGTGGTGGACGTCGGAAGCGAACCTCTGGGCGCGGAAGTCGCCATAAACGGCAGGGTCAGGGGCGAGACGCCGCTCTCGGGGGAACGGGTTCCGAAGGGGCGCATAACGATAGTCCTCAAGAAGAAAGGCTACAAGACGCTTTCCAAAGAGGTGCGCGTCGATCCGGGCGCCGGGCAGGAGTTCTTTTTCAAACTCGAACCGGAGCCGGGATCGCTGAGCCTCGTCTCGATACCCGAAGGAGCGCGTTTCTACGTGGACGGAAAGCCGCAGGGGAAGGGCCCGGTCGATATGACGGGGCTTGAAGAGAAGGAATATCTGGTGCGCGCGGAACTCGACGGCTACGCGCCCGAGGAAAAGAAAGTGTT
>JAFNRY010000133.1 GCA_017385345.1 Kiritimatiellia bacterium | reverse complement strand
GTTGCCTATGGAGACGACTTGTATGCCGAGGTGATGGCACCTCAAAACCCCGGTTTTGTAGAGAAGGTTGCGTACGCATACGACGGCCGAAAAAAGAAACTCGAAAACGGAAAGCAGCGCGAGGAAAAGCTTCAACGCCAGCGGACGCGACGAATCGGAGCCGTCCTCGTCCAGCACCGTGTGGACGATGTATTTTTCGAGCCGCTCGACGCCGCTTTGCCGGCTTCTCCTCGGACGCCGCGTCATGCCGTCGCGAACGCAAAGGCGTTGCGGAACATCCTCGCCCACGGCCCGTCGTTTTTGAAGAGGCCGGGATTCCAGCTCAGCTGGCAGGCGCGGAAGCCGCGCTCCGGATGGGGCATCATGATCGTGGAGCGGCCGTCCGCCGACGTAAACGCTGTCAAGCCGCCGGCGGAGCCGTTCGGATTGAACGGATAGCGCTCCGTCGGGCGCATGCGCCCGTCCACGTACCGCGCGGCCGCCACCGCCGGCGCCGCGCCGCCGCACGGCTCGACGCGCCCTTCCCCGTGCGCCACGGCGATCGGCAGCACCGACCCTTCCATTCCCTTGAAGAAAATGGACGGCGACGGCATGATTTCCACCGCGCAGTAGCGGGCCTCGAACTGCTCGGAGAAGTTGCGCGCGAAACGCGGCCACGACTCCGCCCCGGGTATTATGTCCTTGAGCTGCGACATCATCTGGCAGCCGTTGCACACGCCGAGCGAGAAGGTGTCTTTTCTCGCGAAGAAGCGGCGGAACATCGCCTTGAGACGCGGATTGAAAAGGATCGACTTCGCCCATCCGGAACCCGCTCCGAGGACGTCGCCGTAGCTGAAGCCGCCGCAGGCCACGAGGCCGGCGAAATCATCGAGATCGACGCGTCCGGCGACAAGATCGCTCATGTGGACGTCGCGGCATTCGAAACCCGCCAGCGCGAAGGCCGCCGCCATTTCGATATGGCCGTTGACGCCTTGTTCCCGCAGCACGCAGAGCGACGGCTTCCTCTTGGCGAAGGCCTGCCGCGCGCGCGCCGGCTTCGCGGCGGCTTCCGGATCGTACGTCAGGCGGAAGGTCAGGCCGGGATCGTTCTCGTCCAGCGCGTTGTCGAATTCCTCCTTTGCGGCGACGGGATTGTCGCGCAGCGCCTGCATTCTGTAGCTTGTCTCGAACCACGCCCTGCGAACGTCGGTGATGCCCGTGTCCACGGCGAGTCTTGCGCCCGCGTAAAGCGCGAAACGCCTGCTGCCGTCCTGCGGCAGCGCCCCGAGGCGGACCGCGCGCACTCCCGCCTTCGCGAATGTAGCGAGGACCTTTTCGAGCTTGCTTTCCGCAACCTGCAGCACGGCGCCCGGCGTTTCGTCGAAGAGGACTTCGAGAGCGTCGCCGTCGGGCAGGCGGGCTTCGACGCCGCGGCCTCCGGCGATCGCCATTTCGGCTATCGCTACCGCGAGACCGCCGTCCGACACGTCGTGGTATGCAAGCGCGAGAGAACCGGAAACGATCTTCTGCATCGCATTGAAGAAGCGCTTGAGCGCGACGGGATCGACGTCGGCGTGGTTGTCGCCCAGCTGGCCGTAAACCTGGGCGAGCGCCGTCGCCCCGAGCGAACGTTCCGCCGCCCCGCCAGCGTCGGCGAACACGAGATGCGTTCTCTCGCCGTCGGGATCGGACTTCAGGTCGGGAGTTAGAGAGAGGCGCACGTCGCCGACGGGGGCGAAGGCCGAGACGACGAGCGAAAGCGGCGCCGTCTGCCGGTGGCTGCCGCCGCCGGCGTCCTCCCATACCGTCCTCATCGAGCAGGAATCCTTGCCGACGGGAATGGAAACGCCGAGCCTTGGGCAGAACTCCATCCCGACCGCCTTTACGGTGTCGTAGAGGACGGCGTCCTCCCCTTCTTCGCCGCACGGCGCCATCCAGTTGGCCGAAAGGCGGATTTTCGAAATCGGGCCTATGTCCGCGGCGGCGATGTTGGTTATCGCTTCGGCGATTGCAAGGCGGCCGGACGCGGGGCCGTCGAGAAGCGCGACCGGCGTGCGCTCGCCGGTGGACATCGCCTGGCCGTTGAAAGTTTTGTAGCCCATCGTCGCCACGGCGCAGTCGGATACCGGCAGCTGGTAGGGCCCGGCCATCTGGTCGCGCGCGACCAGCCCCGTGACCGTGCGGTCCGCTATGGAAACAAGGAACGTCTTCGCCGCCACCGCCGGCAGCCGCAAAATGCGCATGAATGCGTCCTGCGGACGGACGCCCTCGAAGTTCGCCGGAAGGGTCTTGCTCTGGACGCGCTTGACGTCGCGCACCATGCGCGGAGGCTTGCCGAGCAGGACTTTGACGTCCATGTCGATCGGCCTGTCCCCGAAATGGGAATCTTCGAGCACGAGCCTGCCGTCGCCCGTCGCCACGCCGATGAAAGCGACCGGGCAGCGTTCGCGGGCGCAAAGGGTTTCGAAAAACTGTTTCGCAGACGGCTTGAGGGCGAGCACGTAGCGCTCTTGCGCCTCGCAGCACCATATTTCCATCGGCGTCATCGAAGGCTCTTCGTTGTGTATGGCGCGCAGTTCGAACCTGCCGCCCGTGGCCTCGACGAGTTCGGGGCAGCCGTTGGAGAGGCCGCCGGCGCCGATGTCGTGGATGGAAAGAACCGGATTGGCCTTGCCGAGCGCGGCGCAGGCGTCTATCACGCCCTGGCAGCGGCGCTGCATTTCGGCGTTGCCGCGCTGGACGCTGTCGAAGTCGAGCGCTTCGGAATTGGAGCCGGTGGCCATTGAGGAGGCCGCGCCTCCGCCGAGGCCGATTCTCATGGCGGCGCCGCCGATCTGCACTATCAGCGCTCCGGGCTTCACCGCCTTCTTTTCGACCTGCGAACGGCGGATCGTCCCCATGCCGCCGGCGAGCATCACGGGCTTGTGGTATCCGCGCAGCCTGCCGGCGACTTCGCCTTCGTAAGTTCTGAAGAAACCGCAAAGTTGCGGCCGCCCGAACTCGTTGCCGAACGCCGCCCCTCCGATCGGCCCGTCGGTCATAATCTGCAACGGCGTCGCCAGCCGCCCGGGATGCGGCGCGTACAGCCTTTCCCACGGCTGCGGAAAGCCGGGTATGCGCAGGTTCGACGTCATGAAACCGCATATCCCCGCCGTCGTCCGCGAACCGCTCCCCGTCGCCGCCTCGTCGCGAATCTCGCCGCCGACGCCAGTCGCCGCCCCGGGATGCGGAGATATCGCCGTCGGATGGTTGTGCGTCTCGACCTTCATCAACTGGTCGGATTCGTCCTTCCCGAATCTGTATCTGC
>JAFNRY010000132.1 GCA_017385345.1 Kiritimatiellia bacterium | reverse complement strand
GGGCTTTCTGGACTGAAGCCTTTGACGATGGAGCAAATCGCCGTCGCCACCGGTGTGAACCACAGTACCGTTTCGAGAGCGGTCAGCGGAAAATACGCAGCTACGCCGAAGGGTACGTACGAATTGAGAAGGTTCTTCGTCGCCGGGTGCACCACTCCGGACGGGAAGCAGGTATCCCGCATCGAGGTGACCGACGCGCTGCGGAGCCTTGTGGAAGGAGAGGACGCGGCGATGCCGCTCTCCGACGAAAAGCTCGGCGCGCTTTTAAAGGAAAGAGGCTACACGGTGGCGAGGAGGACGGTAGCCAAATACAGATCCATGCTCGGGATACCCGGCGCGGCTGAAAGGGCTGCGGCGAAAAAGGAGGCTTCGAAATGAAATCGGCAGTAGTAGCCATCGTCGGAAGGACGAATGCCGGAAAATCGACCCTCGTCAACAATCTTGTCGGCGAAAAAATCTCGATCGTTTCGCCTGTCGAACAGACTACGCGCAACATGGTTCGCGGGATAGTGGCGGATCCGCGCGGCCAGCTCGTTCTCCTCGACACACCGGGATTGCATAAAGCCGTCGGCAACCTCGGCAGGCTTCTAAACCGCATTGCCAGGAGGACATCCGCTGGAGCGGACATTCTTTGCGTCGTATTCGACGCGTCGTGCGCTCCCCAGATGGAGGATGCGGGCTGGATGGCTCGCGTTGCATCGGAAAAACCGCAAAAAGTCCTCTTCGTCCTCAACAAATCCGACCGCAAGCCTTTTTTCGAATCGATGTACAAAGACGCCTGGAACGAGGCGCTCTCGAACGCGGATTCCGGAGACGGAAATGCGGAAGGGGCGCCGGATCCGGTCTGGACCACCGCGGCGTCCAATATGCCGGGAGGCGCCGATTCCGTCGCGGCCGCGCTTTTCGATATGGCCGAAGAGGGAGAGCCGCTCTTTCCGGAGGACATCGTCACCGACTATCCGCGGAGATTCGCCATTGCGGATTCGATCCGCGAGAAGTTTCTGGCGCGACTTCACGGCGAAGTTCCGCACGAACTCGGGATAGTCGTCGGGAAAATCGACGAGAACGGCGGCGAATGGAAAGTGTCGGCCGACGTTTTGGTGAATCGCCCGTCCCAGAAGCCGATAGTCGTCGGCCGTGGAGCGGAAAACGTCAAGTACGCGCGCAAGTGCGCCGAGAGGGAGCTTTCCTCCGTCTTCGGCGTGAAAATACGTCTGGAGCTGTGGGTCAAGGTCGAGCCTCTTTGGATGAGAAATGACAGGCTTCTCTCTGCCATGGGCTATTTGGACGCGGAGTGACAGAAAGAGGAGGAGAATCGTGAATGCGATAGAAGCGACCGATGTCAGACGCTCGTTTGGAGGGCGGAAAGTGCTCGACGGATTTTCCCTCGCCTTGCCCGAAGGGTCGTTCGAAGCCCTGATGGGGCCGAGCGGCGGGGGGAAAACTACGTTTCTCCAGATTGCGGCCGGTCTTCTCAAAGCAGACTCTGGAAGCGTGTCTGTCGGCGGAAGGCTCGTGACGTCCATGAACGATCGCGCCGCCGCCTTGTTCCGCCGCAGCCATATCGGTTTCGTTTTTCAAGATTGCAATCTTTTCGAATCCTTGTCGGTGCGAGATAACATTCTCTATCCGCTGAAGCTCGCGCGCATGCGTCCCGATCCTACGCGTTTCGACAATCTTGTCGCGGCAATCGGCATGACAGGCAGCATACACGAGAAATGCTTCGTTCTTTCCGGAGGAGAGAAACAACGCGTCGCGATAGCTCGCGCGCTGATAGCCGGGCCGGAAGTCGTTCTTGCCGACGAGCCTACCGGGAATCTGGATACGGCCTCGACGGCTTCAGTGTGCGAATTGTTGAAGTCTCTGAGTGCGTCGGGAAAGAGCGCCATTCTGGTCGCTACACACGATCCGTCGGTCGCCGCCTGCGCCGGCAGAGTCCATTTCCTCCGCGACGGTTCCGTGACGGCCGTTTGCGAACCCGGCGGCGACGCTTCGCTCGTATCGCGGCATTACCTGGAGAATTGCAAATGTAGGTGCGCGGCGCTTGCGCGGTATTCGGCGTGGCGGTTGCGGCGGCGGCGGTCGTGTTCATGCAATCGCTCGTCGAATCGAACGACGCCCAGGCCGGATTCGTCGCGAAAAGAATGCTCGCGGCCCTTCCGGTCGAGGCAGGTTCGCCGTGCGTGCGCATGGCGCTCGATTGGCGCCCGGGAGGGCGTGTAATGCAGGGCCCGCCCATGGCGGTTTTCGCGGCGGTGTCTCGTCTTGTGCCTACCGGCGGGGTTGCCGTAGCGAAGTCGCTCTTCAGGCAGAGACGGCTTGCTGCACCGCAAGTCGGCGCGGATCTCGTACTTGTAGGCGACAAGGGCGCATATCGGCTGAAGGCGGCCGCAATCCTGGACTGGGATAGGCCGTCGCGCGGATGGCCGAATGTGCTCGTCCATCCGGACGTGGCTAAAACGATCGGCGAGGAATGGAAGCCGTTCGATCCGCCTTCCGCCGAAGTTCTCGAAAAAAGTTTCGCCAGCGATGCGGGACGGCATTTCGATATGTCGTCGGCGCTTCTCGTTTGGGCGGCGCTGCTCGCCGCTGCGTGCATTCTGGCCAATACGATGATGCTCTCCGCGGAATCCAGGCGCAGGGATGTTGCAATAGCGCGGCTTCTCGGCATGACGCGCGGCGGTGTCGTTCTGCGCATGGCGGCGGAGGCGTTAGCGCTTTCGGTCTGCGGAGCGGCGGCCGGTATCGCGGCCGGCCTTGCCGCCGCGCGTCTTTACGTCGCCTGCGACCCTGCTCTCTTCCCGGAAGGTTTCGCCGCGTCACGTGGAGCGGTGGCGGCGGCGGCAGCGGCGGCGCCTCTGATCGCCGCGTTCGCCACGCTGGCCGCGCTTCGATCCGCACTTTCGGCACGGCCGGGCGATGCCGTGAAAAACGCCGCGCCGCGCAAGCGCATCGCCGGCATGGCCGTTTCGTTCGGTGCCGGTTTTGCCGCTTTCGCGGCTGTGGAAACATGGGGCTCTTCGCTAATGGCGCCATTCGTTCCATCGCACGAATGGCCGGACGCCATAGTTTCCATCCTGCCGTGCGGGGTTTCTGCGTTTGACGTCGGAAAATTGAAAAACATCGAGGGCGTGTCGCGGATCGCCGAACTGCAGCCACTGCAGGCCAACATCCTGCCTCTCGAGGAACTGCCGTCCGGCGGGCGTATGCAGCAGGCGTCTCCGCGTCGCGGCAACCGCGCCGCATACCGCAATTTGCTCGTGCTGGCCAGCGACTGGCTGCCGGATTTCAAATTCGTGGACGGTTCGCGCGATAACGCGCTGGCGGCTGTAGAATTCGGCGATTCCTGCATCGTCGCCGAAATGACCGCCCGGGCGCACGGATGGAAAAGGGGGGATTTCATCACCCTCGGTTGCGGCGGACGCGGGCCGAGCGTCGGAGAGATTCGTCTGAAGATCGCCGGAATCGTCGATCTCAACTGGCACATGGTGACGAGCCGCGGTCTCCTTCGCGGAATGAATGGCATGCCCGTGCATACCGACGGACCGGTTTTTACCAGTTTCGACACCTTGGCGGCAATCGACACCCGGCCTCAGCACTACGTTCCGATGACTCATCTGTGGCTTTCGTTCGACAAGGATTTTCTCGACTCTAAAGGCGTTTTTGAAGCAGGGCGCGAGGTCGAGAAGGCTATAGCCGCCGCTCTCGGCGCCGACGGCGAGGCTAATACCGTCCGGCTGCATTCCCGCGACGAGGTGAGCGACGGAACCCTTGCGCATGGCGCGGACCTCATCGGTTCGATGGCGAGGATGCCATTCGTGTTCATAGCGATAGCATCGCTCGGGTTCGTTGCGATGCTTGCGTCGTGCGCGGAGGCGCGAAGGCGCGAATTTGCAGTGGCGCGGGCGGTCGGCGCCACGCGCGCCGGCATGGCGGCCATGCTTGCCGGGGACGCCTTCAAGACGGCTTTTGTGGGAATCGCCGCCGGATTGCCAGCGGGCGCGCTCTCGGGATGGCTGTTCACATTCGCTACGCGTAAAACAATGGCGGAATGGGGACTGCCTGCGGTTTTCTCGATTCCGTGGAGAACGGTAGCGATTGGCGCAGCGGCGGCTTTCGCTGTCGTCTTTGCCATTGCCGTTCCGTCATCTCTCTGGATTGTGCGTTCGCGCGCCCGCCGGTAACGACGCCCGGATTGTCGAATTGGAATTGTGGTATAATAACCTTCAGCGCCGGGTGGTGCGGAAAGGATCGTACGATGAAGATCAAATTCGGCAATGTTGCTGAAAATATAACAACGCGCAAGGAGTTCACTCTTGACAAAGCGCGCAAGACGTTGAAGGGCAAAACCATAGCCGTACTCGGCTACGGAATACAGGGGCCGGGCCAGGCGCTTAACATGCGCGACAACGGGTTCAATGTCATTGTCGGGCAGCGCAAGAACACAAAGGCCGGTTCCAGCTGGATGCGCGCGAAGAAGGACGGCTGGGTCGAAGGCAAGACGCTTTTCTCCGTGGAAGAAGCCGCCGAGAAGGGCGATATCGTCATGATGCTCGTCTCCGACGGATCCTGCCCCGAAGTCTGGAAGAAGATCGAGAAGTACGTTACCCCGGGCAAATTTCTTTATTTCTCCCATGGTTTCGGCTATGTTTACAACAAGCTTACCGGAATCAAGCCCAGAAAGGGCGTCGGCGTGGTGATGGTGGCGCCGAAAGGGTCTGGCACGAGCGTGCGCCGTAACTTCCTGTCGGGCGCCGGCATCAACAGTTCCTACGCATTCGAGCCCAACGGCATGAAAGCCAAGACCGTCGAGGAAGTGACCAAGGCGATCGGCATCGCCGTCGGCTCCGGCTATCTGTTCCCGACGACGTTCGAAAATGAAGTGACGAGCGATCTCGTCGGCGAACGTGGAATTCTCATGGGCGCCCTCGCGGGGGTCAT
>JAFNRY010000131.1 GCA_017385345.1 Kiritimatiellia bacterium | reverse complement strand
GATTCCAGCGCGCCGGCCGGTTTCTCGTCGATGGCGCCCACAATCCGCCGGCGGCGAGAGCGCTCGCGGATTCGCTCGGCGGAGGCAGGCGCGAACTCGTCGCAGGATTTTGTGCCGACAAGGACGTCGATGCCGTGCTCGCGCTGCTCGCGCCGCATGTTTCGCGCGCCTACGCCGTGCCGATACGCAATCCGCGGTCGCTCGATCCCGAAACGCTGGCCGCGAAGATGCGCGCCGCCGGAATGGAAGCCGAAGCGCGCGGATCGCTACGCGAGGCGCTCGACGCCTCCGCCGGCGAGACTCTCGTCTGCGGATCGCTTTTTCTCGCCGGGGAGGCGCTCGGCGAGCTTGGCGCGTATCCATGGCCGCTTCCCGGGACGGACAACGGGGAAATGAAAACATGAATGCGATGATCGCGGCCGCGACGGCGGCTTTTCTGGCGCTCGAGGCGCCGGTAGGGAACTGGTACGACGCGCTGCCGCTCGGCAACGGCGGGGCGGGCGCGCTCGTCTGGGGCGGCGGCGACACGCTGAACATCACCCTCGACCGTGCCGATTTCTGGCACAACGTGCAGATGCCGGCGTATCTCGCGCCGGACTTCACGTGGGCCACGCTTGTCGAGACCGTCGAGAAGAAAGACGATGCGCGCCGCCGCAGGACCATCGACGGCGAGCCGGACAAGTCGGCGACGAAACTGCCGGGGGTGCGGCTGGTCGTGAAGTTCGCCCGCGGATGCACGATCAAGCGCTTCAAGCTCGCGTTTGAAAACGGCCTCGCGGAGGTGGAAATGGATACGCCGGCCGGCGGGAGGACGGTGCTCGCCTGGTTCGAAGACGGGGACGATCTCCTTTCGCTCCATATCCCTGACGACGCAAAGGTCGCGTCGATGGAGTTTCTCGACAATCCGTCTTTCGGCCGTCTCGGCGGATATCCGGAGCCGGAGACGCGGCGCGGTCCGGACGCTTTCGTCTATTCGCGCCGCCGCCGCGACGGCGCGGACAACAGGTTCGACCGCGATTTCAGGGCGGGAGTGCGCTTCCGGCCCGGCGACGCCGCGCCGGGCCCCGCCTCGCGGGGGAGGTCCGGCGCGCGCAGCAGCGTTTCGATTCCCGATCCGGACATGCAGCGCCTCTACGATTTGGCCATCTATCTCTACGGCGCCGGGGCGAGAAGGGGCAATCCGCCGATTGCGCTGCAAGGGTTGTGGACGGCGGACAACGGCGGCCTGCCGCCGTGGCACGGCGACTACCACAACGATCTCAATACCGAGATGACGTACTGGGCCGCGGGCCCGGCGGGTTGCATCGAGGCGCTCGAGGCGTTTGCCGACTTCTACATCGAGCGCCTGCCGGAATGCCGCGAGTTCTGCAGGAAGATATTCCAGCTGCCGGAAGGCGCGCCGCCGGCCGCTGCAATTCCGCCGACTATGGGCTACGCGGCGCAGCCGATCTCGGGCTGGACGGCGTACACCATGCCGCCAGTTCACGGCATATGGGTGTTCGACACGATGTGCGACGCCTGGCTCTACGATCCGACGCGCGAGAAGGCCGCGCGCTACCTCGCGTTCGGCCGCGAACTCGCCGCCGGATTCGAATACGCGATGAAAAACGATCGCGGCGTGCGCAGATTCGACATCTCGTGCTCCCCCGAGATAAACGACAACCGTGTCGAGAGCTTTCTCGACGCCAATTCGTCGTACGAGAGGGCGATTTTGGAGAGCTTCTACCGATTCCTCTCGTCACTTTCGGCGGCGTGCGGAGACGGCGAGGAGGCGGCCAAATGGCTGTCGTATTCCGGTTCGTTCGGTCCGCCGAACGTCACGAAGGACGGCGTTCTGAAGATATCGAACGCGATTGAATTGAAAGAGTCCCACCGCCATCCGTCCCATCTTCTGCAGATATTCCCGCTGGTGAACATGTTTCCGGAAAAGGGTGTGGACGCCCTCGGATCGGTGGAATGGTGGGAAGGCCGGGGGACCGGCCTCTGGTGCGGCTACTCGTTTTCCTGGGCGGGCTGTTTCGAGGCGCGGCTCGGGCGCGGAGACAAGGCATGGCGATATCTCAAGGATTTCCAGCGCGCCTTCGTTTCGCGCAGCGGGCTGCATTTGAACGGCGACCAGCTGAAGTGCGGTCTGTCTCGTTTCACGTACAAGCCATTTACGCTCGAGGGCAACTTCGGCTACGCGCGCGGCATTCAGGAGATGCTCGTTTCGGCGGAATGGGCCGGCGGCAGCCCCGGCTCCGTCCGCGTGAAGCTTTTTCCAGCCCTGCCCTCTGAGTGGAACGGCAAGGAGGTTTCGTTCGAGAACCTTCTCGTGCCCGGCGGCTACCGCATAAGCGCGAAGCGGGATGCGCAGGGGAAGGTTTCGTGGAAGGGGACGGCGCGCGACGGGTCGCCGGTCGCCTCGCTGGAGCGGCTGGAAATCAAGCCGCTTTGATCCATGCCGCACGAGGATGCGCACTGCCGCGGGGCGGGGAATAACGGCCCGGGGAGCCAGTCTTTTGGTATAATATGCGCCCGGACAAAGGCCGACCGGCCGGAAAGCGAAGAGAAATGAAGCGTAGCGACGTAAACAAGGTGCTAATCATCGGTTCGGGTCCGATAGTAATCGGCCAGGCTTGCGAGTTCGACTATTCCGG
>JAFNRY010000010.1 GCA_017385345.1 Kiritimatiellia bacterium | reverse complement strand
GGATAGATTTTGCGGGCGGATTTTTCGAAGGCGTCGAGGCGCGCAGAGGCGGATGCTGGCATTCTCCGGCGAGATGGTTGATGCTCGTCATGCCTGCAGCCGGCGCGCTGCTCGGGCACTTGCTCATAAAGCGTTTTTCGAAACTCGAGCACGCCCGTGGAACTGACAGCGCGATACGTGCGTTCCATCAGAACGATGGATATGTCACCGGCACCGTTATACCGGTCAAGCCGGTCGCATCGATTCTCACCGTAGGCTCGGGCGGGAGCGCCGGCTACGAGGGGCCGGTCACGCTGCTGGGCGCCGCCTGCGGCAGTTTCATAGCGCGGAAGATGAAGCTTTCGGTCCGCGCTTGCCGCATTTTGATGGCGGCAGGCATGGCTGCCGGCATCGCCGCGCTCTTCCAGGCGCCGCTGGCCGGCGCCATATTCGGTTTCGAAATCTTCTATTCTTCGAGCGACATTGAAGACGAAACGGTTCTTCCGTGTTTCATAGCATCGGCCGCGAGCTATTCCGTATATGCGTTTCTCGTCGGAGAATCCGCCTGGAACTCGATTTTCACGCTTGATTCGCGCTACACGTTCTCGAACGGGCTTAGTCTCCTGCCGTATCTCGCACTCGCCATAATAGTCGCGTTCGGGTCGCGTTTCTATATAACTTTCTTTCGCGCCGCCGAAAAGACCTTTTCTGAGTCCCGGCTTCCTCCCGCCGCGAAAGTCGCCGCCGGAGGCCTCGCCACCGGCGCGATAGGCTTTTTCTTACCGGACGTGCTGGGGACCAGTTATGGCGCCGTCCGGACGATTTTTGCAATGGACGGAGGCGGTTTGCTATCTGGCCTCGGCAGGCTCGGTGGGCTTGGCTTTGCAGCTTTCTTCGTTCTCAAAGTCGCGGCTACGTCGTTTACCGTGGGGTCGGGCGGCAGCGGCGGCCTGTTCGCCCCCGCGCTTGTCTGCGGCGGCGCCCTCGGCGCTGCGTCGGGAGTAGTTCTCAAAGCGGTTTTCCCCGAGGCCATAGGCATACACGCGCCGTCTTTCGCGCTTGTCGGAATGGCGGGTTTTCTCGCTAGCGCATTGCGCATTCCGCTTGCTTCGATTGTCATGGTCGCTGAAATATCCGGCAACCACCAGCTTCTGCTTCCGGCCATGTGGGTGTGCGGGATAAGTTTCTGGCTGAACAACGATTGGTCGCTCTACAGAAGCCAGATTCGTAGCCGGGAATCTTCGCCCGTCCACCGTTGACGCGTCGTCAATTCAGCGGCGCGATCGTTATAGCCGCGGGCGGCGCCTTTTTTACGCTGGCGGTGCCGTATCCTATTCCTTCGATCAATGCGCCGGCGATGGAGACCGATACCGATTTGGGTTTGTCGTTTACCAGTTTGTACGCCTTGAACGAGCCTTTGAACTGGCCGTTTTTCGCATTGTAGGAAAGTTTCAGGGCGGAAGGATTCGCTCCGGCCTTCGTTTCGTCCACAATCCGGGTGTTTTTGACGAAAGTGATTTTACCGGCCTTTACTCCTCCGGCGACAATCCATTTTTTTCCTTCCTGCCTTACCGTTTCGTCGGGCAGGTATTCTGCAAATGTCGTATCGCCGTCGAGCATGGCCGCCGCTTCGTCGGCGTCTATTGAGAACGCGGCGTTTACAGCGAGCGTTCCCGGCTTGCCGGCTTTCGCTCCTAGTACTCCGGAAATGGAGACGCCGTTGCCGTCCGGAACGAGGGTGAAGGAGAATGCGTATTTCTTCGTGTTGACTACAGGTATGGACCAGTTGTCCCTGTCTTTCATCAGCAGCTGCGCAGAGGCGGAAACTTTTACCGCCCCTGGCGCGGAGCCTGTGATTTTTATTTTTCCCTTTGAACCTTTGACGATCGACAGGATCATGCGTCCGGCCGCGGTCGTCCATGTTGCGCAGATCGTGCCGGGAAGCGTTTCGAGCGTCGCTTTCGCCCCGGCCGCCTCTGCTTTGTACTTAGAAGAAAAGAGATTACGCGTACCGGCCACCGTCGTTCCTCCCTGCGCCAGACCGCCGTAAAGGCCGTATTCTCCGAAATACAACGTCATGGACGGCTTGCCTGCGCATGCAAGCGTTGCAGTGCCGTCTGGCGCCATTTCTCCTTTGTATGTCAGTTTTTTCGCTTCTGAAACTCTTACGACCGTTGCGGACACTTTGGCGTATCTCGTGGACTTTTTCGCTTTGCCGACTTTTGCCAGTATCGTTCCGTTTATGTCGCCGGAGGGGAGTTTGAGAACTCCATCAAACACAGCCGCGGCCGACGTGGCGTCGTATGGCGCTTCCTTGCTTTCCTGGCTTTCGCCCTCGGATCCTCTTCCGCCTGAGTCTTCTCCGTCTTCCCCGCTTTCGGATCCTTCTCCGCCGTTTTCCGTTCCGCCGGCGCCGCCGGACTCTCCACCCTCAGATTCGCCGCCGGACTCACCTCCTTCTGATCCCCCGCCACCATCCGAATCCGGCAGCGAAACATCAACACCCCATTTGTTGGCCACCGTACCCGCCACTCCGGTTTTGTTGTTGTAGTTGTATATCATTGGCTCCATGTCCCCCTCTATCCTGCCATCCACGTTTTCACTTGCCTTGGCGATTGAGACGGAAGTTGCGGACATGCGGCTTCCGAGCGAAGCCCTGACCGTGAAATTTCCCTTTCCGGTGAACCTCAGCGCGTAGATGCCGTTGGATTTGGACGTTGTCGAATCGATTGGTGAATACGAGCCGGATTTCAACAGTTCGACCTTCGCGCCAGCAACCGGTTTTCCGGCGGAATCGAGCACCCGTCCCGATATCACGTCGCCCGGAACCGTAGGATGGATGTTGTACGTGACGTCGCAGAACGTGTCGAACCGTTCGTCCGCAACAGTTCCGTCCATCAATGCGTACCATGCGTTATCCATCCCCGACCATCCGAAGTTTACATGGCAGTATATCCTGCCGGATCGATCCGCGGCGTAGCCGTCAACCACCATCTGGTGTCCATACTTCGTGGAGGTAGAGATGATCCCGACGCATACAGGCATGCCTCCGTCGAGACTTGCGAGTATTGCGTTTGCATATTCCGTCAAGCCGGACAGGTTTTCTCCCGTGGCGTCGTATTTTTCCGGAATGGAGTCGAATGCCCTTGCGTAGGCGTAGCCGAAGTTGGTTGCGAGCACTCCGGGGGCAATGTCGCCCCACGCGCTGCTTGCGTACGGCGTGAAGTCGGTGTTTATCGAAACGGCGAAGTCGTACGCGAGGTGTCCTAACGCGCTTCTGGTTTCTTCGGGTTCGTCTTCCTCTATTTCAAAGGGCATCAAGTTCCATCTGTACGCGCCGCCGATGGTCTTCAATACCGTTTTCTTTCCGTCGATCCAGCAAGTGAAGGACTTGCCGGCGGCGCTGGCGGCCGGCCATTCCCAGTAGCGCATGATTTGTATGAACGCGGCCGCCACGCATCCGCAAGGATAGTTGTTCGGCGTGTAGTAATTGAATGCCGGCTCTTGTCTGGCGTACTTCGTATCCTGCGTCCATTTTGCCTTGACCATCGGCTCGACGCGAAGGTCGAAACTCGAGACGTCGAACGATCCCGTTGCATCTCCGGTCGCCGCTTTCAGCCGCCCTGCCGCCGGCGGTGCGGCGCATTCGACGCCCTTCCCTCCGGCCGCGGCTTCGACGAGAGCTTTCAGCGGCGAGTCTTCGCTGGGGTCGTAGCTTCCCGATTGCGAAACAACGACGGGCGCCGTTCTCCCGGGCAGTCTTATTTCGAATCCGCCGCCGTCGAAATTGTTCGCGTAGTAGAGGGTTTCTCTGTTTTCGTCTTTTACGGTTACGATCGAAGCCAGGGCCGCGGCGGTGGCAAGAGCCGACGCGACGGCGATTGCAAATCTGTTTTTCCTACGGTTCATTTCCCACCTCCTCGTTTTACCTCGCCCCGCGCATGAGCACTACGGCGTAGATTGTTCTTATCAGGATCCAGAAATCCATCCACGGCGACCAGTCCAGTACGTAGTAGGCGTCCAGCGCTACCCTCTGGATGTAGTCGGTGTCGCTCCGCCCCGAGACCTGCCACAGCCCCGTGATGCCGGGACGCACCGACGAGACTATGTCGTATTTCTTTCCGTAGTGGACCTTTTCCTCTTTCACAATCGGACGAGGCCCGATTATCAACATTTCGCCGGCCAGCACGTTCAGCAGTTGCGGTATTTCGTCGAGCGATGTCTTGCGCATGAAGCGCCCGAGCGGAGTGACTCTCGGATCGTTTCTCAGTTTCTGCGTTTCGCTCCATTCCTTCGCCGCCGCCGGATCGGAAGCGAGCAGTTTTTCCAGTCTGCTTTCCGCGTCGGCGTACATGGACCTGAACTTCCAGATACGGAACGGCCGTCCGTTCCTTCCGAGCCTCGTTTGCCTGTAGAACACAGGCCCTCTGCCGGTCGCCTTGATCAGCGCGGCGAGAACAAGCATTGCCGGCGAGAGCGCCACGGCGGCGACAGCCGCGACGAGCGCGTCGAGCACGCGCTTCTGGAAGCGTTTTGCCCGCATTCTCGCGCTGTTTTCGAACTCTATCCCTCCGACGCCTCCGAAACTCACCGCCCTCGCGCCGGAAACCGGAAACGCTTCTGCGACCGGCAGATACTCGATATGCACAAACCATTTGCCGAGTTCCACGGCCATCGCCCGGAACAGCCGTTCGTCGACGCACATGAGTATCGTTTTCACATCGCGCTTTTTGGCTTCGCGCAGAATGTTCCGGTAGATCCCGAGCACAGGAATGCTTTCGAGCCCCGGCGGCGGATTTTTTGCGGATTTTCTGCGCGCCGTGAACCTTCCTGCGATCCTGAAGCCGGCGTGGGAGTTGTTTGCGAGCGCTGCCGCCACCGCGACGGCCGACGGCCCTTCTCCGGCGAGAAAGACGTCAATCTGCCCCGCGTTCGCAATGTAGAGAAGCCTGCGCGCCCAGTTCCGGAAGGATTGGCATGAAAACGCGCAAAGCGCTCCGGACGCGACGACGACGAACCGCGACACGCCTTCGGTGGTCTGGTAGGTGAGCGCGAGATACGCGAGAACCCCGGCGTGGGTGAGGACGGAAGCGCCCGCGAGCCGCCGCATTTCTTCAACAGGCGGCAGCGGTGCGGACGGGTACATCCAGTTTCCGTGGTACGTGTCGATCAACGTGTTTATCGCCACGAAGAAGAAAGGCACCGGCCAGAAGTCGAGATACAATGACGGGGTGTAGCCTCCGGCTCCGGTATGTATTCCGCAGGCTTCGAGGATGCGCCCCGCGAGCCAGTAGCCGCATGTCGCCACCGTCCAGCAAAACGCGACGCAGGCGGCGTCCGCCGCCCAGAGCGTTATTATCCTTATTCTTCCCTGTGCAAACATCAAAACTCTGTTTCGCCGGGTTCCGGAGTTTCCGGATCCGCCGGTTCCTCCGCTCCGTCTTGCACCGCGGGATAGTCGGCCGCGTCCGGTGCGGCCGCCGCCGGCTCTCCGCCGTTTTCCGTTCCGTCCGCTTCTTCGACACAATCGGGTATCTCCGTTTCACTTCCTCTCTCATCCGGAGTCGCGTAGTTTTCGGGGTCGGCCAGGTATAATTCTACTTCCTCGAAACTGATCCATTCGTTTCCGGTTATGTCTTCGTATAGCGTCTTCGCCTTTTCTGGATTCGGGCCCTTGAGCCCGCCTTCGATTATATCGACGATTGACTGCATGACGGCAAGCCTGTTTTCTTCCGCCTTTGCGGAATCGTCTTCGTCGTCGATGAGTTCGAGGGCGCTGTTGGTCAGTAGCCCGCCGATGGAATCCAGAGCGTCTTCGTTCGTCAGCGTTGCGAAAGCGGCCATGGCGATGTCGAAGCGCTGCTTGCAGTCTTCGATCTCGGAAAGAGCCAGTTCCCACGCTGAGGCCGCCTCCGCCGCCACGTCTTCGTCCTTGTCCGCCATCAAGCCCGTAAGTTCGGGCAGCGCGTCCGCCCCGAACCACGACAACGCCTCGACGGCGTGCGAACGCACTTCCGGATTGGCGGATTTCATCGACGCCTCGGCCGCTTTGAGGACCTTGTTGAAATCATCGGCGTCGAGTGCGTCCTGCACCGCCTGGGCGCGGCGTCTGTCTTCTCCCTTGAGATGCTCGAACATTTCAATGTTCACGACCGGTTTGGACGTCGCGCGCCGCCGCTTCGCCGCCGCACTTCCGCCGGTATCGATTCCTTTCATTGCGGTGCGCACCGCTTCTCTGGGGTCTCCGCCTCCGGTTGCTTTGCGTCCGCGCACGAGCGAGCCGGAAATGTGTTTTTCTCTTTCCTCGCCGCCATTTGATACGGCGAAATATACGGCGGTCGCGGCAACGATGGCAAACGTTGCGAATATTGCAATTCTTTTCATCGTTTCGATTATACCACAATCTGATATAATATCCGCATGTCCGTGGATAGATTGGAAAGAATAGACAGCCTCTTGAGAAGGGTGGTCGCGGAGTCTGTTTTCAGCGTGATGCAGGGCGACAGCGTGCCGCCCGGTTCGATTACCGTAACTTCGGTGAAATGCGGAAAAGATTTGCGCGATGCGACGGTCAACGTCTCCGTGTTCGGCGACGAGGCGCTTAAACGCGCTGCTATCGTCCATCTTTCCCGCAATGCCCGCCGTTTTCAGCAGATAATCAACCGCGAAGTGAAGATGAAGTTCACACCGCGGCTGGTTTTTAAACTCGACCGTTCCCTCGAGGAGGGAGACAAGGTTCTCGCCATACTCGACAGGCTGGAGGGCGGTTAGATGGCAAATCTTGCAAGGCTGAGAATGATCGAGGAGCTCAGCGGCTTTCTGCCGGTGGACAAGCCCGCGGGAATCGCGTTCGCCACCGTGCTGAAGTCGGTAAAGCGCAAGTTCAATATTGTCAAGCTCGGCCACGGCGGGGCGCTGGATCCAGCGGCGAGCGGCCTTTTCGTTCTGCTTTTCGGCGACGCCAACAAGTTTACGGCTTCGCTGATGGGAGCGGACCGGTCGTACGAGGGGACCATGCGTCTCGGCCTGAAGACGGATACCTGCGATATACATGGTGCCGTCCTTGAGGAGCGTCCCGTGCCGGCACCGGAGGCGCTGGCTGCAGCCGCCGCCAAGGCAATGCCGGAATTCAAAGGGGACGTATTCCAGATGGAGCCGTCGCGCTGCACGGTCCGCCGCGAGGGCGCGGCCGGGTACGAAACGGCCGACACCGGCCCTCACAAGCCGTTCCTCGCCCATGTGTACAAGTTCGACATCTTAGCGCAGTCCGGCTCTTCCCTGCCTTTTTCCGTTTGCGCCACCAAGGGATTGGTGGTGCGTGCGCTGGTTGACGCTTTCGGCGACGCGGTAGGCTGCGGAGCAAGTCTCGAATCTCTGCGCCGCGTGAAGACGGGCAAGATTGATATCTCCGGGGCGATCCCTTTCGACAAGCTCCTCGACATGCCGCAAGAAGGTCTGCTGTCTGTCGTCAAGCCGGCCTCTGCTTTCCTCTTCTGAATCGCAAGCGATGCCGCGCACGGTTGCGATAGGTTTTTTTGACGGCGTCCACGCCGGGCATCGTCTTGTTTTGGACGGTGCGGATGCCGCCGTCACGTTTATCAACCATCCCGACGAAATCCTTTTGCGTAGGCCCCCGCCAAAGCTGCTGATGACGCCGGAAAGCCGCGTATCCATGCTACGATCCCTCGTGCGCGATGTCGTAGCGCTCGATTTCTCGCCGGAGCTTGCCGCCATGTCCCCCGCCGGTTTTGTGTCGCGGTATTTGCGCGGCGTACACACCGTGCGCTGCGGCGCGGACTGGCGTTTCGGACGCGCCGGCGCCGGGGATGCCGCTTTTCTTTCGTCGTGCGGGTTTGCGGTAGAGTCTCTGGCTTTCGCCGAAACCCCCGATGGCTCCAGGATATCCTCGACCCGCATCCGCGCCGCCGTCGCTTCCGGCGATTTCGCTGCCGCCGCCGCCATGCTCGGCCGCCCCTGGATTTTGGAAGGATGCGCAACGGACGGCAAGCGGCTTGGACGCGAACTGGGATTTCCCACGGTGAACATCGCGCCCGATCCGCGTCTGGTCGTCCCGCCGGTTGGCGTCTATGAAGTTTCCGTGCGTGGAATCGCCGCGGTGGCGAACTTCGGTTTCGCTCCGACAATGCGCGACAAGGCATGGACGAAACCGGTGCTGGAGTTGAATTTCGAGGATGGCGCCTCTGCTTTCGCCGCGTTCGGCGCGGATCCGCGGGGCGCGCCGGTTGGGGTGGAATTCAAACGCAGAATAAGAGACGAGCGCGTTTTCAATAGCGCCGCTTCGCTTGCGCTCCAGATCGAAGCCGACCGCGCCGCCGTCTTCGGCGGCGCCCGGGCGCCCTCAGCTTGATTCTCCCGTGCTTCCGGCGCCGCCTTTGCACCATTCGTCTATTCCGGCCGCAATCGCTTCGCCTATCTTCCGCCGCCTGACGCCGTTCCAGACGGCCTCTTCCCCCTCTGGAGTGTTGAGAAAATCCGCTTCGACCAGACAGCTCGGCACCTCCGGATTGCGGGTTACTGCGAAATTCGCGTGCAGCACGCCGCGATTTTCCACGTCTCCTTCGAGCGCCGCGCCGACACGGGCGCTGATTTTTTCCGCCAGCGCCTTTCCGATGGCGTTCCATTCGTAAACTGATGTGTATCTTGCGAGCCTCGGATCGCGATCGTACGGCGTGGAATTGTGGTGTATCGATACGAATGCATCCGCTCCGTCCTCTCCGCAGGCGATTCTCGCTCTGTCCGTCAGAACGAGCGGTCTGTCCGTTTCGCGCGTCATCTTCACCTTGTAGCCGAGCGCTTCGAGCGCGCGGCGTACTTCGAATGCAAGCGCAAGATTCGCGTCTTTCTCGAAATGCCCGTGCGGGCTCGTGGCGCCAGTGTCCTTTTCGCCGCCGTGTCCGGGGTCGATCGCTATAGTGGTCTCTCCGGGCGTCTTGCCGGACGGATGCTTTTTCGCTTCGTCCGCCGCATACGGCAGTTTTTTGTAAACGGGTTGCTTTCCGGCGGCTTGCGGAGCGTCGCCGGCCGTAGCGATCTTCCCGTGTTGGACTTTGATCGATACGTTTGTCGTCGCGCCGTCCGCGATTATCTCGATGCTGTTTTCGCCGCCGGAAACGGAGACCATTGCGAGCCAAGCGCCGGTACGGTATATTTCAACGTCTTTCCCCTGCACTTTCAACGATTTGACTTCGCGCGACACCGCGCCGGACATCCACGTGCGATCGACCTGGGGGAGCCTGTCGCCAGGTTTTGGAAACGCCACCGTTACCGTCGCAAACAGCGGAAGAATACCAATGCCGAAAACTGCCATCAAACCTCCATCGAAGAATGGTGGTGGGGCAAGGATTCGAACCTTGGAAGGCGTAAGCCAGCAGATTTACAGTCTGCCCTCGTTGACCGCTTGAGTATCCCACCTCGCGCCCGTGCTGTGCATTCTTCCGCACCGGCAGCGGTTGAGTTGTATTTTACCAAAGGGATGTTCGTCTTTCAAGCAAAAAATCGAGAAAACGGTATGGTAGATACAGACGAACCAAGCGTCGCTCAAATTCTTGCTGCAACGAGAGTTTCAGAAAAGGATATGCGCGAATTGCTGCCTGGACTTAGCGAACGCGATTCCAAAACATAGTGGTTTATTTGGAGCAAATGTGCGACCCCTGACCAAGCTCTAAAAGTGTACAACTCAAAAGCAGATGCACACAAAAAACTTCTATCCGTTTGAAGACTTGGCAATGAGAAGTTGCTTACAGAGATTGCAAATGGAGACAATGATGATTTTACCATTGTTGCAGTACGTGCGCTTCATAACACTGCGGAAATTGCACGGATTGCATGCGACAAGAGACGTTGTACAGAAGTCTGGATGTCAGTTCTTGAACGTTTGGTTGATCGCGACTTGATTCTGAAAAACAAGAATGCCGATATTGATGCTATAAACTCTTATGAAATATAACTTACATAGTTTTCAGCTTGTTTGGTGCCACACCTGTGTCTTGCACTGCGCCATGCGTTTAAAACCTCATGATCGCTTAGTTTTCTGATTTTTTGGACAATGGCTCTTGTTTCGCGGAGTTCTTTTCTTCGGTGAAAGTTTATCCATGGTGCGGTCGCTATCGCACAGAAGAGTCTGAATCTGCCGCGCAGCAGATTCAAGGCGGCGAATGCGACGCAGACGAACGCGAAGGGGGTCAGGATTCGCAATCTGCCGACAACTGTGAAGTTCGCGGAAAAAGAGAAGAGTATGTTTGCGATATATTGTCGCCACACCATTGCATTGTCCAGCTTTGACGAGGTGGCGCCGAGCATATGCTCGACCGGTACGGTCGGCACGAACCATATTTCGTGGCCGGAAAGCCAGGCGCGGTGGCAGAAATCGGTTTCTTCGTAATAGCTTTTGAAATGGGAATGGAACAGAAATCCGCCGGCTTCGTCCACGGCTTCGGCACGCACCATCATGAACGCGCCTTTTGCGGCGAAAACCGGTGCGGGGGCGAGATCCGGCGGCGGCGGACTGCGGAAAAACCTGTGGTGCTGCACCCCGTACCAGCGGAGCGTCGTTCCGCAATCGTCGAGCGTCCCTCCGCAGCGTGGAAGGATCATGGTTCCCTGCGTGACGGCAGCCCGCGGGTTGCGTTCCATGAAATCGACGAGGGTTGCGAATGGGTTTCCTCTGATGCGAGTGTCGTTGTTGAGGAGACAGACGTACTTCGTCTTGCAGCGAGGCCATCCAAGGTTGTTTCCGCCGGCGAATCCGAGGTTTTCCGCGGAAGGGACGTAATCGACGAATCCGTAGCGCCGGCAGAGCGCCCTGGTCGAATCGAGTGCGGCATTGTCCACTACGACGCAGTGCGGCGGTTTGGCGAGAGAGACGGCCAGCGATTCAAGGCATTCGCGCAAAAGATCGTCGCCGTTCCATGTGACGATCAGGATCGTATAGAGGGACTCGCATCCGGCTTTCCGCCGCGGCGCGGCGGATTCGGGCCGCGGCTCGCGCTCCGTCTTCATGCGTTCAGTCCCTCGGTCTCATGTAGAAGCGTCCGATGACGCGCGAAGCGTTCATGGTGCCGATGAACGCGCCGGGATCGATCGTCTTGCACAAAGCATAGATTTTCGCGGTATCGTCTGCAGCCACAACGGAATAGACAATGCCTTTCTTTTCATCGGAATAGCTGCCTCTGGCCTCTATGATGGTCGCTCCGTGGTGGCTCAGGCGGTGTATGGCTTCGCTTATCTTCTTGGGGCGCGAGGTCACTATGAACAGCGTCTGGTTCTGGTACGCGCGGTACATCAAGTGCACTACCTGGGTCGATATGAACTGGTACACGATCGAATAGAGCGAACCGCGCCAACCGAACTCGTAGCCTGCGCTCAGGAGGATGCAGGCGTTGATGGCGAGAATGAGATTCCAGGTCTCCTTGCCTTTCTTCTCGGAAAGGTATATCGCGATGAAGTCCGTTCCTCCGGTCGTGGCCTGGCAGCGCAAGCAGAGCGACATGCCGAACCCGAAGATTATGCCGCCGAAAATGCTCGCTACGAAGGGGTCCGATTTCAGTCTTGCGAGTTCAGCGGCCGGAATGAGCGATTCGATTGTTCCTTTCGGCAGAAGATCGGTGAAGAAACTCGTCATTACGATGACCGCGACCGAACGTATCGTAAAGCGCTTGCCGATGTACTTGAAGCCGATGTAGGCCGGTATGCCGTTCAGTACGAGGCTTATCGGCGAGAAGGGGACGGTGAAGTCGATGCCGGCGACGTCGCACAAGCGCTGCGCGAGGCGCTGCAGGAAGATCGAAAGCCCCGTCGCCCCGCCGGGGTATAGCCCGCCCCAATCCACGAACGTGGTGTAGGAAAAGGCGCACGCCAGCGAGGCGAAAGCGAGAACGCCGTATCTTTTAGCGAATACGCGGAAATCCCTCTTCGCCATCGCCGGTTTCCTTTATTTGGTCAGAGACTGCCGAACCGGACCGGGTCTATGCCCCATATCCCGCGCGCGTATTCCATCACGGATCTGTCGGACGAGAATCTGCCGGAGCGCGCGATGTTGGCGAGTGACATCGCGTTCCATTTGGCCGGATCGCGGTACGTCGCATCGACTTTGTCCTGGACTTTGCAGTAGTCGCCGATGTCGGCGAGAAGCATGTAGTAGTC
The DNA here is from genome assembly GCA_017385345.1 of Kiritimatiellia bacterium. Classification (GTDB taxonomy): domain Bacteria; phylum Verrucomicrobiota; class Kiritimatiellia; order RFP12; family UBA1067; genus UBA1067. The sequence goes on along the minus strand of JAFNRY010000010.1, from coordinate 31 downwards.
GTTGTAGTCGAGCAGGGATCTTATGATGGGT
>JAFNRY010000130.1 GCA_017385345.1 Kiritimatiellia bacterium | reverse complement strand
GCATTGCCGGGCGGGATGCATCTGGCGCTTTTGATCTGGTGCGCCAAATAGATCGCACGAAGATGGCAACGAGAAGTACGCTTGAAATAATCCAGAGCACTATCGCAATTGTGCAGACGGCAATGATCAGGGGTGGCATCCCGCCAGCGTAAGTACAATCGCGGCGCGGCCGTGAAGGTGGAGTTCGAGATGTCCGTCATAATAGGAGGGCTCGAACTTCGCACGATTCCGGCCGGGGCGCACGTCATAGTGGACGGGCATCCTCTCGGCGTGACGGAGGGCCGGCGCGAGCCGGGCGTGCAGAGCGATCTCTTCCAGCGGCCCGAGATTCGCGAGGGCCCTCATACGCTCGTCGTGAGATTGGATGGATACAAGGAGTACGTGAAGCATTTCGAGGTGAAGCCGGGAGAGATGACGCGCATCAACGTAGTTCTGCGCAAAGATTTCCGCCCGGACATAAGGCTTACAACCGCCGCGAGCAAAATCGAAGGCGAACTTGTTTCGTCCGAGGGGCCGAACTATATCGTGAGAACGTCTCCCGGCGTGGAACGCACGGTTCCGAAGAACATAGTGATTTCGATCGAGAGCATCGGCGCGAACGGGGACGGGAAGGGCAAGTGAAAAAAAGGCTCGACGTGCTTCTCGCGGAACGGGGGCTTTGCAGAAGCCGCTCGCTCGCGCAGGCGCTCGTCCTCGAAGGGAAGGTGCGCGTCGCCGGGCAGGTCGAGACGAAGGCTTCGCGCGCGGTCGGCGAAGACGAGATCGTCGAGATCGAGGCGGCCCCGCGTTTCGTATCCCGCGGCGGCGACAAGCTCGAAGGCGCGTTCGCCGGATTCCCGTCTCTTTCCGCGGCCGGCCGCGTATGCCTCGATGTCGGCAGTTCGACCGGCGGCTTCACCGACTGTCTGCTCCAGCACGGAGCCGCGCGCGTCATGGCCGTCGATGTCGGTACGAACCAGCTCGCATGGAGCTTGCGCAGCGATCCGCGAGTGTGGTGCCGCGAAAACTTCAACGCGCGCTACATGACGCCGGACGATCTGCCGGAGACGCCCTCTCTCGCCGTCACCGACGTATCGTTCATATCGTTGAAACTCATACTGCCGCCGATTGAAAAGGTGCTCGCGCCGGGCGGGGAAATCGTGGCTCTCGTAAAACCCCAGTTCGAGGCCGGGAAGGGTCAGGCGCCCGGCGGTCTCGTGCGCGACGAATCCGTGCGCGTCGCGGCTCGCGACGGCATCATGGATTTCGCGGAGCACGAACTCGGTCTTGAAAGGCTCGGGCTCGCGCAGTCTCCCGTCCCCGGCCGCGAGGCCGGAAACATAGAATATCTCGCCTATTGGCGCAAAAACGCCGGATGAAAGGATAATTGAAATGAATGGAGCCTTGCTTCTTGCAATCGTCATCGCCTGCTTCGCGGCAGGCTATTTTCTCTACTCTTGCAGACTCGCACGGATGCTCGGCGTCGATCCGTCGCGTCCGACACCCGCCCACGCAAAACGAGACGGCGTGGATTTCGTCCCGGCCCATCCGATGGTTTTGTTCGGACACCATTTCGCCACGATCGCGGGCGCCGGGCCGATAGTCGGGCCCGTTCTCGCGGCGCAGTTCGGCTGGCTGCCTGTCGTGCTTTGGGTGGTGTTCGGCTGCATCTTCATAGGCGCGGCCCACGACATGATAACCATGTTTCTTTCCGTGAGGCACGGCGGCGAATCGATCGGATCGGTCATCGGAACCGTTCTCGGCCGCGGCGGCAAGACTCTCTTCCTCCTTTTCAGCTGGTCGGCGCTTGTGCTCGTGGTCGCCGAATTCACCCGCCAGGTTGCCGGCACTTTCGTGGCCGAGCCGGGCGTTGCCACCGCCTCGCTCCTCTTTATGGTCGAGGCCGTTGCGTTCGGGCTTTGCGTCAACCGCCTGCGTGTTTCCGTGCTGGCCGCCTCTATCGTGTTCGTGCCCCTGATGTTCGCTTTCGTATGGATTGGTTCGCTCGTCCCGCTCGATCTCGTGAAATACGGTCTTGACGGAGAAACCGCCCGCGCTGTATGGACGGTAGTCCTGCTCGTTTACTGTTTTGTCGCTTCGACCTGCCCGGTATGGCTGCTTCTCCAGCCGCGCGACTACCTCAATTCCTATCTGCTCTATGCTATGATGGCGCTCGGCTTCCTCGGCGTCTTCGTCGCGCATCCGCAGCTGTCCACCGATGTTTTCGCCGGCTTTGCCGTCGCCGGACGCGGCGGCGCCGTCGAGTGGCTCTTCCCGTTTCTTTTCGTGACGGTTGCATGCGGCGCGTGTTCGGGTTTCCACGCTCTCGTGGCTTCCGGCACGAGTGCGAAACAGCTGGACAGCGAAAAGAGCATACGGCCCGTCGCGTACGGCGGAATGCTGCTCGAGGGCGTCCTCGCGACGATTGCGATCGTCGGCGTGGCCGGGACCTACGCCGGTCAGGCCGCGTATTCCGACGCGATAAAAGGGATGGAGCCCGTGCAAATGTTCGCCAATTCCATCGCCGGCTTCTGCGTAGGGGCCGGCATACCCTTGCGCGCCGCCGAATCTTTCATGCTTCTTTCGGTATCCGCGTTCTTGATGACCACGATCGATTCGAGCACGCGTCTTGCCAGATTTAGCCTGCAGGAGCTCGTCGGTGCTGGCGGCGGCTCCGAGCGCGGCGCGGCCCCGGGGTCAGTCGCACGCATCGTCGGCAATATGTATTTCGCCGCCTTCGCGGTGGTAGCCCTTGTCGCCTGCCTGCTGCTCGGCGCGCCCAAAACCTCCAAGCATCT
>JAFNRY010000129.1 GCA_017385345.1 Kiritimatiellia bacterium | reverse complement strand
GATCGTTTGGTTAAACGTTCAGGATCATTTACCCAAACGTTCAGGATCATTTACCCAAACGATCGAGAACGTTTTCATGGATGATCGAGAAGGTTTTCGGCCGCGATCCGGCGCCGCAAAATTTCGCGACGGAATAATGCTTTGAAAATCCAAAATTGCGACCATGAAATAGCAGATAGCTCGAAAGCCGTTTTTTCACTCTTGCCGACCCGGCATGGCGACGGCGTCTTTGTCCGTTGCGATTGCGCTTACGGAGGACGGCGGAGAAGATGCCGCCGCCCGGCGCGGAACGCCGGAAAAATCCCCGCAATCAATAATTGCACATTTTAATCTTTTCCACAAAATGCAAAATTATCAATTAGCGGGCGGACGCCGTAAGTGGAACGGGCATAAGCGGAGCGGACATCTGACAGCGGACCGCTTCCATGCCGGACGGAATATGATACAATGGCGCGCGCATAGGATTGAACCATGGATGCGGATACAATATTCGCGGCATTCTCCCCGGGAACGCTCACGAGCGTTCTTCTCGGAGTCGTAATGTTCGGAACGGGTCTTGCTACGAAACCCGGCGATTTCAAGGTCGTGTTCAGCAGGCCGGCCGACATTGCGGCCGGGTGCGCGGCGCAATTCACCATCATGCCGGCGCTCGCATGGGCGCTTTCGCGACTCTTCGGACTCGGCGAAGACCTGACGACCGGCGTTGTACTCGTCGGGTGCTGTCCCGGCGGCACGGCCTCGAACGTCATAACTTATCTCGCCAAGGGCGATCTTGCGCTTTCGGTGGGGATGACGGCGGTCTCGACGCTTTTAGCGCCGATTCTGACGCCCGCGCTGACGCTTCTTCTCGCCGGGAAGGCGGTGGATGTGGATGCCTGCGGGATGGTAGCCGGCATTCTCGAGGTTGTCATCATACCGGTCGTTCTGGGTTTTGCCGTGAAACGCGCGTTCCCGAAAGCGACGGATCGCGCGGGGCGCTACATGCCGGCGGTGTCGGCCGCCGCGATAGCCGCGATCGTGGCGCTTGTCGTTTCCGGGAATGCGAAGCGACTATCCGACTGCGGACCCATGATATTCGCGGTCGTCGTTTTGCACAACGCCGGCGGGCTTGCGCTCGGCTATCTGGCGGCGGCCGCGCTGCGTCTTCCCGGGCCGAAGCGCAAGGCGTTGTGCATCGAAGTCGGAATGCAAAACTCCGGTCTGGCCGCCAGCCTCGCCGCCGTCCATTTCGCCGCCTATCCGATGGCCGCCGTCCCGGGCGCGATTTTCAGCGTCTGGCACAATTTGAGCGGCGCTCTCGTCGCACGGCTGTTCAGAACGCGCTCTTGACGATTTTCAACGGGACCGGCCGCACTCCTCCGGGAAAACCGTGAGGATTTGACAAAACTCCCTTGGTAAAACGGACTGGAAGCTCGTTCCACTTACGCTCAAACCAAACACTAAACCGCGGGTTAAACTTCAGTATTGACAAATCGCAAAAAAAAAAAAGGTAAAATCCCGGTATGTATAAAATATCGTCAATTTTGATTGCTGCCGCGCTGTTTTCATCCAGCGCGCCGGCGGAAATGCCGTCGAAAAAAGATTTGGCCGAGGTGCAGCCGATCGTACTCGAGTTGATGGATCCACTTCTCAAAGACTACGAGAACAAAACGAAAACGGCGGCGGACGTCGGCGACGGCGCGGTCGAATATGCAAAAGAAGCCAAATCGGTCGCCGCGAAATACACGCTGTTGACCGGCGCAATCGAATACTACGTACGCGGCAGGAAATACGACAAGGCGGCGGACACGATAGACGCGATATGCGAACTCGTACCCGACATTCCGGGAGAGGATCTCGCCAGAATCACGTCGGGGGCGACGAGGGGGACGAGGGAAAAACAAGCGCCGCGCCTCTTCGCATTGAATAAAATGGCGAAAGCGAAGGCGGCCGCGGAGAAAAAACTCGCCACCGTGGAGAAAAAGCTCGAGGCGAAGCCGGACGACGCGGCATTGCTGCGTTCAGCTGCTGAGTTGACCGCCGCGACCGGCGATTGGGAAGAGGCGCTCGGAAAGTTCGCCAGGCTCGGCGGCGCGACTGGCAAAATGGCGCAAGACGAACTCGACGGCACGGCGCGAAACTACAAACTGGCCGGATTCTGGTGGGACTACAAGCCGGCGGAAAAATCCGCGGCGGACGCCATAACCCGGCACGCCGCGACGCTGTACAAAGCCGCCGTGGACGGCTGCGAAGCCGAAGGATTGATGAAGGTTCTCGCCGAAAAGAGGATCGCCGCCGCCGCGAATCTCGCCGCGGCGCCTGAGCGGAACCGCCAGTCCAAATACAAGTTCAACTACAGAATCGACGACAATGGCAACGCGTGGCTCTGCCGTACGAAAGACAACGACTCCTGCGTCATCCCGAAGCCGGAGGGCGTTCTCGTCATTCCCGAAAAAATCGACGGGCGCAAGGTCGCCGGTTTCGACGAGGGAGCTTTGGGAGAATGCAATAAAATGACCAGGCTCGTACTGCCAAAAAGCATCAACCGCATTTCATTGTGGACTCTCGCCAACTGCCAGGCGCTCGAACGCATCGACGTTTCGCCGCACAACCCGGAATTCACTTCCATAGACGGCGTATTGTATTCCAAGGACAAAAAAGATCTGATTGCATATCCCCAAACGCGCAAGGAAATCATGCTCGTTCCGGAATGCCGCACCATCGGTTGGGGCGCGTGCATCAGCTGCCCTTTCGTAAACGCAAAACTTCCGGAAGGCATAGAATTCGTAGGCGCACACGCGTTTGATGGTTGCCGGGAACTTGAAACCGTGGATTTCCCGAAGACATTCAAAATATTTGCCGGCAGGGGGTCTTTAGGCTGGATCTATTTCAAGGATTGCCCGAAGTTGCGCATCGTAAGATTCCACGGCGATGCGCCTCGGGTGCCCGTCAACCCCAAACGCCTCGCTACTTTCCTTACCTGTTCGCCGAATGAAGTCACGATCGAAGTGGAACGCGGCTCCAAGGGATGGAACGGCGCCGGCTCCAAAACGCTTCCAGAACGCTGGCCTTACGAGAGCGACAACTCGCATCCCATAGGAGCCACCCATTCGCGCCCCATACGCTACATTAAATAACATAGAAAACGTATTAGCCCGGGTGTAGCGGGTAGAACGCCCGTGTTGTTTCTTGCAACGGGCCGGAAGCAAGTCGCGCACTTGCGCCCGGACCGATGGCATTTGTTGTTTTGTTATAATAGCGCGCGAACCGCCATTGCGCATGACAACGCACCGACGGACGGGTTGAAAGGAAGAGACGCAATGGGAAGTTGCTGCAGTCTGGCAGACAAAGAAGATGCCGCGGGAAACGCGGCCGTTGGCGAAAGCAAAGCCTCGTTGCTAAAAAAACTTTGCGAAGCTTTTGAAAAATGGCCCTTCCTGGCGATTTCGGCGGTTTCTCTCGTATTCGGCTTTTTCTGGGCGCCGTTCGCCGCGGTAACGGTGTTCTTCTACGGACTGCGCCGCCGCCGTCGAATCCCTTTCGGAGCACCCGCTTGCCAAGGCCATGGCCGCAAACGCAAAAGCGCGGGGAATGGCGCTCCCGGCGGTCGAAAACTTCTCGATGAGACCGGGGCGAGGCGTTCGCGGGACGATGGACGGCGTCGATGTCGCTTGCGGATCGGAAGCCTGGCTGGCCGAAAACGGCGGGACGATCCCGGACGGGCTGGTCCGAGAAGCGAACCGCCGAGTGAAGG
>JAFNRY010000128.1 GCA_017385345.1 Kiritimatiellia bacterium | reverse complement strand
CCGACGAATCGGCTTCGCCCGTCGTCTATCTCGGCAGGAAGACCGGCGTCGGCCGCGAAGAGTTCGCCGCCGCGCTGCGCGAAAGCGAGAAGACGGGCTCTTTCGACGCCGGCAGGTACGTCAACGCGTTCCCGGCGAAGAAACACGACCACTTCCTGATCCCCGGCGGAACGATCCACTGCTCCGGCGCCAACTGCATGGTGCTCGAGATTTCGGCGACGCCGTACATATTCACGTTCAAGATGTGGGACTGGGGGCGCATCGGGCTGGACGGCAGGCCGCGCCCGATACACGTCGAGCACGCGCTGGCCAACATACAGTTTAACCGCGACACCGAATGGGTGCGGAAGAATCTCGTCGGACGCGTCGAGACGATCTCCGAACGGCCCGGCGTCAAGGAGGAGCGCACGGGGCTTCACGAGCGCGAGTTCATCGAAACGCGCAGGCACTGGTTCACCGCCCCCGTCGAACACGACACCGCGGGCGGAGTGAACGTGCTGAATCTCGTGGAGGGCGAAGAGGCCGTCGTCGAAAGCCCCTCCGGCGCCTTCGAGCCGTTCACCGTGCACTACGCCGAGACTTTCATCGTGCCGGCCGCCGTCGGCCGGTACGCGATCCGGCCGGCGGGTCCGGGCGCGGACGTGCCGCACGCGACCATCAAGGCATATGTGAGGACTTGACGCCATGAACTTCGATCCGGGATTCGATATTGCGCCCACGACGGAGCCGTTCGGCTTCCGCCTCGGCGACGACTGCTTCGACAACGGGCTCGAGATACGCAAGCTCGATTCCATGCGCAAAAGCCTGCGCAACCCGCAGTGCGACGGGCCGGAAGACGTCTATGCGATAATGATGGACGTCGGAAGGAAATGCGACCGGGATGAGATCGTGAAGCGCAATCTTCTCTTCGGGGTGGTGACGTACGCCGCCGGAAGGCTCGGCGACGAGCCGATAAGGAGCCAGGGTCACATCCACGCCGTTTCCGCGAGCTGCGGCTGGTCAACGCCGGAACTCTACGAAATATGGGACGGGGAAGCGGTTATCTACATGCAGGAGCGCGCGGAGGACGATCCCGGGCGCTGCTACGCGGTCCACGCCGGGGCGGGCGACGTCGTGGTCGTGCCGCCGTACTGGGCGCACGCGACGGTCAGCGCCGATCCCGGGCGGCCTCTTTCGTTCGGCGCGTGGTGCGTGCGCGACTTCGGTTTCGACTACGCCGGGGTCCGCGCCCACGGCGGCATAGCGTTTTTTCCGCGGCTCGACAGCGAAGTCGGCCTGCGGTGGGAGAGAAACCTTTCGTACCGTCCTTGCGATCTTGTGGAGAAAACCCCCGATTCGTATCTGCGGCTCGGGGTGGAACGCGGAGAAAGCATCTATTCGCAGTTTGTGCGCGACCACGACCGTTTTCTGTGGGTCGCGCGGCCCGCGATGAAAGCGGAGGAATGGAAAGGATTCGTCCCGTGAAGCTCGCGTTCCTGTGTCTCGTGGCCGCGCTCGGCGGCCTGCTCTTCGGTTTCGACACCGTGGTGATCTCCGGGGCCAAGCCGTTCTACGAACCGGCGTTCGGCATCGATCCGGCGCTCGATTCGTGGACGTCGGGCTTCGCCATGTCGAGCGCGGTCGTAGGCTGTATCGTCGGGGCGATCGGTTTCATGCGGCTGCCAGACAGGTTCGGGCGCCGCGCGGCGCTGGCGGCGTCCGCGCTGTTTTTCCTCGCCGGGGCCGCCGGAACCGCGCTCGCCGGCTCGATATGGAGTTTCATCGTCTATCGCGTTCTCGGAGGCGTCGGCATCGGCATCGCGTCGAACGCTTCGCCGCTCTACATCGCGGAGGTGTCGCCGCCCGAAAAGCGCGGCGCGCTCGTTTCCGTGAACCAGCTGGCTATCGTCCTGGGCATCATCCTCGCGCAGTTTTCCAATTGGGTCGTTTTCAAGACGGTTTCCGACGTATCTTTGAACTGGCGCGTCATGTTCGGCGTGGGCGCGGTTCCTTCGATAGCGTTTCTCGTCCTTTGCTTCGCGATACCGGAATCGCCGATGTGGCTCGCTTCGCGCGGCACGGCCAAGACCGCCGCGTGCAGGGCGGCGGCGGGGGCGTGGAAGGGGCTCGGCGGCGCGATCGCCCTCGGCGTGTTCATCGCAGTATATCAGCAATGGAGCGGAATCAACGCCGTTCTCTATTATGCTTCGGACATTCTCTCCAAAGCCGGATTCGATCTCGACGGGGCGATCGTCAACCAGATCGGCATAGGCGCGGCGAATCTTTCCGGAACCGTTGTCGCGATCTTCCTCGTTGATCGCGTCGGCCGCCGCAGGCTTCTTCTCGCGGGCGCGGCGGCCCTGGCCGTGTTCCACGCGCTGCTCGGCTGCTCGTACCGTTTCGGCTTCGGCGGCTTCTGGACGCTCGCCGCGCTGATCGGCGTCGTTATTTCCTTCGCCACCACGCTCGGACCGGTCGTCTGGGTGGTCGTTTCGGAACTGTTTCCGACGCGCGTGCGCGGCACGGCCATGTCTATCTGCATCGCCGCGCTGTGGATCGGCTGCTACAGCGTGACCCTGTCGTTCCCGCCGATATCCGCCGCTCTCGGCGCGGGCGGATGCTTCGAAGTATATGCCGTCGTGTCCCTCGTTTCGTTCTTCATCCTGCGCCGGTTTGTAAAGGAAACCGGCGGAACCGCGCTGGCATAATCCGGATCGCGCCTGGAAGTCCGCGAGGCGGAGTTTTTGACAATATTCCAAAAAGTTGATAAAATAGAAGAGTTTTCCGCAAGCGAAGCGGAAAGAAACGGAGAGTATGAAAGAGATAAACGGAGAGTTGACGGCTAAAGGCCTTAAGATGGCCGTGGTCGCGTCGCGCTTCAACAGTTTTCTCGTCGAGCAGCTGGTCAAGGGGGCGGAGGACGCGTTCGTCCGTCTTGGCGGCGACGGGAAGGATTTGACGCTTGTGCGCGTGCCTGGCGCGTACGAAGAGCCTCTTGTTGCGAGTATTGCGGCGAAAAGCGGCGAATACGACGCGATTGTGTGCCTTGGCGCGGTAGTGCAGGGATCGACGGCGCATGCGTCGCTCATAAACGAGACGACGGCCCGCGCGTTCAGCCAGATATCGCTCGATTCGGGCGTGCCGGTTGTTGACGGGGTCGTATCGGCCGAGAATCTCGAGCAGGCCGTCGAGAGGTGCGGCACGAAGCAGGGGAACAAAGGGTTTTCCGCCATGCAGGCGGCTGTGGAAATGGCGAACTTGAAAAGGAGACTGGGAAAATGAGCGAAAAGAAGGTGAAGAAGGTTGCGTTTTTGACTGCGGGCGGGCTCGCTCCGTGTTTGAGCGCTTCGATCGGCTATCTCATCGCCGAATATACGAGAACGGCGCCGGAAATCGAGATGATCGGCTACATAAACGGCTACATGGGGCTGTTGAAGGGCGAGAGCGTCCCTGTCACGCCCGAAGTGCGGGAGAAAGCGCTCGTGCTGACGAAGCACGGCGGTTCGCCGATCGGGAACAGCCGCGTGAAGCTGACCAACGTCAAGGACTGCGTGAAGCGCGGCCTCGTCAAGGAGGGGGAGGATCCGCTCAAGGTCGCGGCCGACCAGCTCGTGAAGGACGGCGTGGACGTTCTGCACACCATCGGCGGGGATGATACCAACACAACTGCGGCCGACCTTGCGAAGTATCTTGCCGAAAACGGCTACGCGCTCACCGTCGTGGGGCTTCCCAAGACGATCGACAACGACGTGTACCCCATCAAGCAGTCGCTCGGCGCGTGGACCGCCGCCGAGAAGGGCGCGGAATTCTTCCTCGACGTGGTCAAGGAGAACAGCGCCAACCCCCGCAGCCTGATCGTCCACGAAGTCATGGGGCGCAACTGCGGCTGGCTTACGTACAAGACCGCGCTCTACTACAGGAAGATGCTCAGGCGCGTTTCGTTCGTGCCCGAGTTCATGCTCAACCGTGAACGGCAGGACGTGCACGCCGTGTACGTCCCCGAGGCCCGCATCAACTTCAAGAGCGAAGCCGTCCGTCTGCGTAAAATCATGGACAAGTGGGACAGTGTCAATATTTTCGTGTCCGAGGGCGCGGGCGTTGCCGACATAATCAAGGAGATGAAGAAGCGCGGCGAAGAGGTTCCGTGCGACGCGTTCGGCCATCCGCGGCTTGACAAGGTGAACGTCGGGCAGTACATCGGGAAGAAGTTCGGCGAACTTCTCGGCGCCGAAAAGGTGCAGGTGTTCAAGTCCGGGTACTTTGCACGCGCGGCCCCCGCGTGCAAGAAGGACCAGCGCTTCATCGAGAAGTGCGCCGCGGTTGCGGTGCAGTGCGCCCTCGCCGGCGAAAGCGGCGTGGTCGGCCCCGACGAGAACGCCCGCGCCCAGATCCGCGCCTGCGAATTCTCCCGCGTCAAGGGAGGCAAGCCGTTCAACGTCCGCAAGGGTTCGTTCAGGAAGATGCTTTCCGAAATCGGCCAGCCCAATCCTCGCAAAAAACGCACGTCGAAATGAACGAAGCGATAGACAGGCTCGTCGAAATAACGGCCCGGCTCCGCGATCCGCAGTCCGGTTGCCCGTGGGACAGAGAGCAGACGCTCGAATCCCTGAAGCCCTGCGTCCTCGAGGAGACGTATGAACTTCTCGACGCGATGGGGAGGCCCGGCGACACGGCCAACTACATCGAGGAACTCGGCGACGTGCTGCTGCAGGTCGTCTTCCAGTGCGTAATGGCCGAGCACGAGGGGCGATTCACGTTCGACGACGTGGCCAACGCCGTCGCCGACAAGCTTGTCCACCGCCACCCGCACGTTTTCGGCGACGTCAAGGCCGGCGACACGGCCGCGGTGCTGAAGAACTGGGAGCGCATAAAGCAGCGCGAACACGAGAAGGAGAAGCGGCACAGCGCTCTCGACGGCATCCCGGCCGCGCTTCCCGCCCTGATCAAGGCGCAGCGCACGCAGGAGAAGGCCGCGCGCGTCGGTTTCGACTGGAAGGACGCCGACGGTCCCGCAGACAAGGTAAGGGAGGAGCTTGAAGAGACCCTTGCCGCCGCGAAGGAGCGCAAAAGCGCCAAACCGGCGGATTCGGCGCGCGTCAAGGAAGAACTCGGAGATTTGATTTTCGCCGTGTGCAATCTCGCGCGGCATCTCGGAGTGGACGCGGAAAGCGCGGCGGCTTCGGCGACGGATAAGTTCGCCGCCAGATTCCGCGCTGTCGAAGCGTCGGCCAAGTCTTCCGGGCGCAATCTCTGCGACATGACGCTCGAGGAGATGGACGCTCTGTGGGAAGAGGCCAAGGCCTCGCCGAAGAAGGATTGAGCGGGCGCCCGCAGATCGTCGTTCTCGAGCCGCACGGTTTCTGCGCGGGCGTGGCGGCGGCGTTGCGCAAGGCGCGCGCCTTCTGCGCCGCCGGCGGCGCGTTCTGCCTCCATGAAATAGTCCACAACCCGCAGGTCGTCGAATCGCTCCGCCGTTCCGGGTTGAAGTTCGTGGACGACATCGACGAAGTGCCGGAAGGCGGCCGCGTTCTTTTTTCCGCGCACGGCGCCAGTCCGCAGACCAGGGAGCGCGCCAGACGCCGCGGGCTCGAGGTCGTCGACGCCACCTGCCCCTTCGTCGAGCGCGTCCACGAGGCGGCGCGCGCGTTCGCCTCCCGCGGACTGAAAGTCGTCGTCGCCGGATACCGCAACCACGCGGAGACCGCGGGAATACTCGGAGAGGCGTCAGGCGCCGTAGCCGTGTCTTCCGCGGCCGAGGCGGAGGCTTTCGCGGCGTCGCTCCCGCGGGGGGAGAAGATCGGCGTCGTAAGCCAGACGACGATGGACGCGCGCGAAACGGAGCGCATAGTCGCCGCGCTTTCGGAGCGGCTCGAAGTCGAGGCGCAGGCGCAGGTTTGCGGCGCGACGAAGGAGCGGCAGGACGCGGTCCGGGCTTTCGATGGCGATCTGCTCGTCGTTCTCGGCGGGGCGAACTCCTCGAACACGCGGCGCCTTTGCGAAGTCGCGCGGTGCCGCGCCGCGAGGGTGGCGACGCTCGGGGAATTGGAGGCGCTCGACATCGCCGGCGCCCGGCGCATCGGCGTCACGAGCGGCGCTTCCACGCCAGAGGACTTTTTGCGCGAGGCGGTTCGCGTATTGGGCGATATGGTATAATTCCGGCCATGGAGAGATGGCGGAGCGGTCGATCGCGGCGGTCTTGAAAACCGTTGACCCGAAAGGGTCCGGGGGTTCGAATCCCTCTCTCTCCGCCACTGCCACGCCGCCGCGGTCGGCGAGCGGCCTGTTTCCCGGCATTATTGTGGTATAATATGCGGAACATTGAAAGGACATGAGATGAAACTCGAAGAGTTGAAAGGCAAGACCGTCGGCGTGTGCGTGTCGGGCGGTCTGGATTCGAAAACGATCTGCTGCGTGCTTCTGGACGCGGGGGTCAAGGTGAAGGCGTTTTCGGCGAACGTCGGCCAGCCCGACGAAAAAGACATCAACGACATCAAGAAGCGCATGGCGCCCACCGGCGTAGACACCCAGATCGTCGATGTTACGAAAGAGATGGCGGATATCTGCTTTGAAACCGTCAAGTGCCAGGCCATGTATGACGGCGGCTACTGGAACTCCACCGGCATCGCCCGCGCGGTGACGGTGCAGAAGCTGCTTCCCGCCATGAAGAAGGCCGGCTGCACGGTTCTCGTCCACGGCGCTACCGGGCGCGGCAACGACCAGATGCGTTTCGAGCGCTACACCAACGTACTCGACCCGAAGTTCGGCGTCTATGCGCCGTGGCGCGACGCCGGTCTGCTCAAGAAGTTCCCCGGCCGCACCCAGATGGTCGATTTCCTCGCGAAGCGCGGCATCGTCGCCTTCGTCGGCACGAAGAAGAAATATTCGACCGACGCCAACCTCGCGGGCCTTTCGCACGAAGCGGAGGATCTCGAGTCGATGGAAACCT
>JAFNRY010000127.1 GCA_017385345.1 Kiritimatiellia bacterium | reverse complement strand
CGCCTTGGCCGGCGATTCCACTATCAAAAGTTTTCCGCCCATGTCAAACCACGCCTTTCATTTTCTCGCACCGGGCCAGGAGGCGAACCTTTCGGCGGCCAGTTTCCTGTACTTGGCCCCGCGCCCCCCGTTCACATACGGGTCTATCGATATTCCTCCGCGCGGCGCGAATGCCCCGTAAACCTCCATGTACTTCGGATCGAGAAGCCGGCGCAGATCGTCGAAAACCGTATTCACCACGTCCTCGTGGAAATCGCCGTTGTTCCTGAACCCGAACAAGTACAGCTTCAACGACTTCGACTCCACAAGTTTCTCTCCGGGGATGTACCTGATTGTGAGCGTCGCGAAGTCGGGCTGGCCCGTTTTCGGGCAGAGAGTGGTGAATTCCGGGGCGGTGAACACGACCCAGTAGTCGCGGCCCGGCCTGCTGTTCGAAAACGTTTCGAGCACGGACGGATCGTATTTTCCCGGTATCGCCGAACCGTTGCCGAGCGCCTTCAAAGCGCTCAGGTCGTTCCTTCCCGCAGGTGTCGGTTTCTTCATCGCCTCTTTCTCGCGTCCCTAATAAAGTTTCTCGTATTCGCCCTTCCCCGTCCTCTTGAGAGTATGGAAACCGGCACGTTTCGCCCGGTAGTGGAGATCAGTCTTTGAGCGTCCGAGCGCGGGGGCCTGCACGACCCGGAACACCGCGGCGCCGCAATCGGGGCATTTGCTGAGCGGAGTTGCCGCAAGAGGCTGGTCCACGCCGAATCCAGCCCGGCATCTGGGGCAGCCGCGTTCCTGATCCTTGGCCTCGTAAATGTAGTACGGCATCAGTCCGCGGCCTTTCCGCACAGATGGCGTATGGCTTCGCCGTAAGAATCGAACCCTTTCCCGGAAAACGTCTTCTCCGCGGCCATGCCGACGTACGACACGCGGCGGAACGGTTCGCGTTCTTTGGGCTCGGTGAGATGAACCTCGACGACCCTGGCGCCGACGGCCTTGATCGCGTCCAGTATCGCAACCGACGTATGCGTGTAGGCGGCGGCGTTCAGGACGATGGCGTCGAACGCGCCGGCGGACTGCTGGATCCAATCCACCAAGACGCCCTCGTGGTTGGTCTGGCGCATTTCAACCTCGGCTCCGCACTCCGCCGCCACGCCGCGGCAGTACCCTTCGAGCGCCGCACTGTCGCGCCGGCCGTACAGCGAAGGTTCGCGAACGCCGAGCAGATTGAGATTCGGACCGTTCAACACAAGTATCTTCATGTAATCTCCACTTGCAACCCGGCCTCGTCCACTTCGATCGAATAGAATCTCGAATAGACAGACGGCTTGTCCGCTTCCAGCGTCCGCTTTATGCGCTTCGCCGCCGCCGCCGACTTTGCGAGGATGAACATGAATCCGCCGCCGCCGGCGCCGGTCAGAGTCAACGCATCGGCAAAAGGCGAAATCTTTTCGATTATCGCCTCGACGCGCTCGTTGGTGCTTCCGGGATCGAGGAGCTTTTTGTCCCTCCAATAACCGTTCACCGCGGACGCGAACGCCTTGAGATCCCCCCTCGCGAGCGCGGATGAGCATTCCTTCGCGCCACGCTTCAGGCTATCTACGAGAATATCGCCGAACCCGTGCGGATTGGCGGCGTAAAACGCGACCACTTTGCGCAGTATGTTGCGCGCCATGCGCTTCTGGCCGGTGAAATAGAGAAGCGCGCGTTCCCGGAGCGCCTTGAGAGCCGCCCTTGGCGGCTGCACGCAAGTGACGGCTACTTGCTGCTTCGATCCCGGTTTCGATTCAAGAAGCTTGAACCCGCCTTCAAGTCCGCCATACTGGTCTTGCCAGCCGCCGTCCGTACCCATCTCCTTCTCGAGAGCGAGAACGAGTCCGGATATCTCGGCCGCGTCCGTCTTTCCGGTGAGCGCGGCCACCGCCGCGGCGCCGAGTATCGAACTCGTGCCCATTCCGCTACCTTTCGGCAGTTCGGCGGACATAATCAAATCTATGCCGCGCGAGCCGAACTCGAATCCGGTCACTGCGAGAGCGGACTTCGCCAGCGCGCACCAGTCCGACGGATCGGAATGATCGGCGAGCTCGGCGGCGGTGCGAACGATCCTCGTCTTCCCGAGATCCTTCGACACAATACGGACGAATTTGTCTTTGCGCGGCTTCACCGTGACCGAAACGGGCCTGCGTCCATCGAGATCGACAGCCACGTTGAACACGGCCCCGCCCTTATCGCAGCATATCGGCGGAGTGTCGCTCCATCCGCCGGCGAAATCTATTCGCACCGGCAACGTCGCGGTGACGGTCTTGCCGCCGGACGCCCTCCTTGCGGCAAGCAAGCGCGCATAGTCGATCTTCTTCATCTTTTCGGCGAGGCCGTGCTTCTCCCACAACCCGTCCGTCTTGAAATTGTCGTCTATCCGATACTTCAAATCGTACCATCCTTCCTTGCCGACGGGTATGCACGTGAAACACTCGCCCTCGGCGAGCGAAAGCGTTTTAAACCGTCCCGCGGGCACATTGGTGACGACATTGCGGCCGGCGAGCTTCAAACGGCAGCCGACGGAATCCACGTAAGTGTTTCCGTCGCCAAGGCGGTCGAGCACCTCGCGGGTGGTTCCGACGTGGAAGAAAGTGCACCTTGGCACGATGTTGACGTTGAATCGCGCAAAGCCGCCGAGCAGCATGGAGGGAAATTCATCGTAAATATCGCCAGCGACTGGGAGATTGCGCATTTTGGACGCGGTCGGCCAGTCGATGAACATTATACCCGTGTCTATTAGATGCCTGCCGCCGGAAACCTGCGGCTTCTGGACGAAAGCTGAAACCCTGCGCAGCGCCGTCCTGCCGGGCGCGGCAACGTACACGCCGTGCCTGCGCGCTTCTCCGGCTCCGTCGACGTAGGCGACGCCGGTAACCCCGGCGGCGCCGAACGAAGCCGCGGCCGCGTCGAAACGCGGCAATACATCTCCCGACACGACAAGAACTCCGCCGGCCGCCGGCAGACGCAGCCGCGACATGAACGAGACTATGTGATCGAAAAGGCTGCGGCCGTCTTTCAACGGTATGAAAGCCTTGCCCATCGCGGCGTATCCGGGCGTGCGTCGCGCATCGCCGCCGCTGTGGCATACGAGCAAGGTTCCGGAAGGCGACCCGGCTTTCGCTCCGGGAATCTTGTTCCAAAGCTTGTTGAGCGTGTTGACCGTTGCGCCGAGCGAATCGACGCGCCGGCCGCCGGGATCCGGTATGGAATAGACATTCCTCCGCCCGGCCGTCAGCGCGCGGTATCCGCGCGCCTGGGCTTCGTTTGCGGCTGTTATCGCGACAATATCAAACATGCCCGACCTCCTCCGGCCGCCGCGCCGCCTTGAGTTCCTTGACTTCGGCCTTGAGCTTGGCGACCATCTTCGGAAGAAGCAGCCTGGCGCCGAACTCTTTCATGGATTCGGCGGGCGCTCCTATGACATACTTCACCGATCCGTCGAGAGATTGCGGAACCCCGGCCTGCGGCCCGACCTGCACGCCGTCCGCAATCTTTATATGCCCGGATATCCCCGCCTGCGCCCAGATGAGGCACCCCTGTCCTATCTGCGTCGAGCCGGCGATGCCGCTCTGCGCTATAAGCCCGCTATAACCCTTGATTTTGACATTGTGCCCTATCTGCACGAGATTGTCTATCTTTGTCATCGGGCCGATATACGTTCTGCCGATACGCGCCCGGTCGATCGTCGTGTTGGAGCCTATCTCCACACCATCGCCGATTTCGACTATCCCCAACTGCGGAATCTTGTCGATCTCGACGGTGCCGTCGCTTTCGACGTTCGTTGTGAAGCCGTATCCGTCGCCGCCGAGCCTGACGCCGCAATGGATTATGCAGTTTTTCCCGACGACCGTGCCTTCGCGCAACGTCACCTGAGGATAGATGTGGGTTTTCTCGCCAATGCGGCAGCCTTCGCCCACGAAGACCTGCGCTTCGACGACCGCGTCGGCCGCGATCTCCGCGCCTTTTTCAACCACGGTATGGGCGCCGATATGAACGCCCTCTCCTATCTTGGCCGAAGGATCGACGATGGCCGAAGGATGCACGCCGGGAGCTCGCATGGGCTCCGGAGGAGCGAACAGTTTCGCCGCCGCCATGCAGGCGCGGTCCGGATCCGGAACGCGTATCGCGGAATGCGGCGCCGGCCCGTTCCATCCGGACGACAGCAATACTGCGGACGCCTTCGTCGTCTCGACAAGCTTGGAGTGTCTGGGATCTTTGCAGAAACTCAAATCGCCATGCCGGGCTTCTTCGAGTCCCGCGCACGCGACCAGTTCGACATCCGCCCCTTCGAGCGTCCCGCCGAGCCTCGCGGCAAGTTCACTTGCTTTCATCGCTCTCCTTGGCGCGGGCGGCCTTCGGATCGACGCCCATGTACTCCAACAAGGCGTCCGTCACGTCGAGACCAGCGACGGCGTAGAGCGCGGCCGACGAATCCAACACCAAGTCGTAGCCCTTCTCCTTCGCGAACTCCGCGACCTTCTTGCGCAGGTCGTCGGTCTGCGACTTCAGAAGGCGCGCCTCCATGTCGGATATCGTCTTCTGGTTCTGCTTGGCTTCGTTCATCATCTTCTGCTGGAGAGCCATGTAGCGCTGCTGCACGGACGACATATCCTTCTCCGCTTTCTCCTTTGCAGCCGCCGACAACATGGGGTTTTTCAATTCTTCGGAGAGCTTGCGCCCCTCTTCCTGTATCTTTTCGAGCTCGTCGCGCATCGACTCGAGGCTCTTGCGGTAGTCCTTCTCCATGCCGGTCAGCAAATCCTTGTTGGCCTGGTAGCTGGAGTGGTTGCGGACGAGCATGACCATGTCCGCAGTGACAATGTTTTGCGCCGCCGCAACCGCAGCGGCAATCGCGGAAATCGCGACGATGCAGATTTTTCCCGTATCCATTTTTTCCGTCTCCGTTTCTTTTCAAGTGCCGCCCGGCGTCAGAAATCGTACCCGATGGTGAAGCTGAACACCTCCTTGTCGGCGTGGTCAGGCTTCTCTATCGGCGTGCCGAAATCAAGACGTATCGGAAACATCGGAATGTCTATCCTCACCCCCAAACCTACGGTCCACGCAAACGTATCCCCGAAATCCGCGTCGAACTCGTCCTCGCCGATCGCGCCGAGGTCGGTGAACGCCGCGAGGCGCAGCATCTTGACGATGGGAACCGTGTACTCGGCGTTGACGCAGGCGAGAGTCTGACCGCCCCACGGCGTGTACTTGCTGGAGGGATCGCCGTCCGGATCGCGTCCGCGGAGTTTTCTCGCCATGGGCGAAACATGGCGGTATTCTATGCCGCGGATTGACTTCGGTCCGCCGAGGAAGAACCTGTTGTAGATCGGAACGTCATCGGAAAACGCGTCGATCGTCTCGGCGCGCAGGGCGAGCATGAAGACGTGTTCCCTGAGCCAGCTGTCGCTGCGAACCGCCTTGCGCCACGGCTGGAGATACGTGCGGTGGTTGAAGCCGAGCCTCCAGTACTCGTTGTCTCCAGTGCCAATGTCGAAGAACAGGCGCGTTCTGTTTCCCGATTTCGGGAACTGGAAGCTGTCGCGGGTATCGCGGTTCCAGAAAAGCCGCACCACGGTCTCGAATGCATCGCCGTAGCGGTCGTCCTCGCCGCCGCGCTCGGAAAGTGAAACGGCTCGTCCGTTATAGAGCCAGTAACCGTGATCCGGGTCGTCAAACTCGATGAATTCGCCGGAAAGACGCACACCGAA
This sequence comes from Kiritimatiellia bacterium, assembly GCA_017385345.1. Lineage (GTDB taxonomy): Bacteria > Verrucomicrobiota > Kiritimatiellia > RFP12 > UBA1067 > UBA1067. Next base: position 409 of record JAFNRY010000127.1, on the reverse strand, counting down.
ACTGCCGAAGGGATCCCATGTCGGCCAAAACTTCACCGGATAGGCGAGCGTTGCCGCGGCTCCGGATCTTATAAGGTCGTATTCGTCGTACCATCTCTGCCGGCGGTAGCCCTCGACGGTAAAATCGAGCTGGCGGTCAAAAAGCCAGGGTTCCGTAATCGATGCTTCGTACGTCTGCAGACGCGGACCCGCCGCAACGTACAACCTCGCCTTCTGTCCTCCGCCCCGGAAATACTTCGACGGAGCGAACAAATCGAAGTTGGCCTGCTGGACTTCGGCCGAAACATACACGGAATCGACCGAACTCGCGCCGATGCCGACCATGAAATTGCCGGTATTCTTCTCTTCGACTTCGTAAACGAGATCCTTGTATTCCGCGCCGCTGGCGTCCTTCCCCCGCCACGAATCG
>JAFNRY010000126.1 GCA_017385345.1 Kiritimatiellia bacterium | reverse complement strand
ATCCGAGCGTTTTCGACGCCACGTAGCCGGTGACGTAGTCCGGATCGTCGGAGATGCAGACTTCCGCCGCGATGCCCGGAGCGTTGGCTACTTTCGTGGCGAGCACGAGCGCTTCCGCGAAATGGTTTTTCCGTCCAGCCGCAGAATATGCGCCGGCCATGTCCATCCGCGTCGCGCGCACTCCGCGTTCGCGGTCCGGCTCGAGCCGCTCGAGCGTGGCGGCGTCCACGATCATCGCGCCGCGCATGGAATGGCATTCGGGAAAGAGTTCCATTATTTCGTCGGCGCGCGCGACGCCGGCTTCGCGCAGAAGCCGCCTTGCGGTCTCGAGTCCGCTTCGCGCGTCCGCCGTTTCGCAAGTCGAGACCGGCAGCGCTTCCAGCCGCTCGATGTCAGTCGCCGCGTCCGCTTTTATATTGATGAAGTCCGGCGCCCCTTTCGGGTGCGAGAGGGCGCGTCTGGCCAGATCCGCCGCAATGTGCGGCAGCTCTTGGCCGGGGGCGATGCGTTCGGCGCCGGACGTGTGTTCGCCCGCGCGCGACGCGCGCATCTTGATGCAGAAGAGCGCGTCGCCCCCGCTGCCTGCCGCGGCGTCATTCATGGAAGTCCCCCGCCGCCTCCCTGCCGGGCGGCAGCGCGGCCATCGCGGCCATCGCGTCTGCGATCCGCGACAGCGCCGCGTCGTCGCATACGAGCGGCGGCATGGCGTATATGAAGTTGGCGAACGGCCTCAGCCAGACGCCGTATTCGTCTATGACGCGGTCGATCGCGTCGCGTTCGGGGAGCCGTCCGGTTTCGACGACGGCGACGGCTCCGAGGACGCGGACGTCCCTGACGTTTCCGCCGCGCTCCACCCCGGCGAGCCGCTTCTTGAAAACCTCCTCCGCATGGTGAACCTTTTCTTCGTAGCCGCCGGCCGCGAAGAGTTCGAGCGAAGCGTTGGCCGCGGCGCAGGCGAGCGGGTTGGCCATGTATGTCGGCCCGTGCATGAGCGCGCCGACGTTTCCGCGCGATATCGCGTCGGCCGTCTTGTCGGAGGCTATCGCGGCGGCGAGCGAAACGTGGCCTCCCGTGAGCGCCTTGCCTATGCACATGACGTCCGGCGCCGCGTCCGCCGCCCGCGAATGCGCCCACAGCGGCCCCGTGCGGTGGAACCCGGCCGCGATTTCATCGAACACGAGCACGAGGTCGCGCTCGTCGCAGATTCTGCGCATCGCCCGCAGGAAGTCCGCCCCGTAGAAGTGCATTGCGTTGGCCGCCTGGAGGATCGGTTCGCATATCACGCCCGCGATCTCGTCCTTGTGCGCATCGATGGTCTTTTCCAGCTCTTCCGCCCATCTACCGGCGTCGCCCTCCGGTTTCGGCGCGAAGAAATGGCGCGGCATCATGCCTTTGAAAAGGGTGTGCATGCCGTCGGGATCCGAAAGAGCCATCGCGCACGCGGTGTCTCCGTGGTAGCCGCCTTCGAGCGCTACCATCTTGCAGCGCCGCGGCCGGCCCTTCGCCTGCTGGTACTGTATCGCCATCTTCACCGCCACTTCAACGGAAATGGAGCCGCTGTCGGCGAAGAATACGTTGCGCAGCCCCTCCGGCGCGATCGCCGCTATCCTGTCCGCGAGTTCGACGGCCGGTTCGTGGGTGAATCCGCCGAACATCACGTGGCTCATCGTCCGCGCCTGCCTGCGGATCGCCTCGACTATGGCGGGATGGCCGTGGCCGTGCGCGGCGCACCACCAGCTCGCGACGCCGTCGATCAGCCGCCCGCCGTCCGCCGTTTCGATGTATATTCCTTCGGTCCGCGCGGCGAGACGCGCGCGCGGGGGATTGGAGAGCGAGGCGTACGGATGCCATACGCGACGCCTGTCGTATTCGAGTATTTCGCCTGCCGTCATGGGAATATCGAGGAGAAGTCCGGCTCCGCCGCGCCGTCCGCAGGGGCGCCGTCCGCGCCCGTGCGCCCGAACGAGACGAGCCTTCTTTCGAAGCCGAGCCTGTCCAGATGGCGCAGTATTTCCTTTTTCGTGTCCGCTTCGATCAGCGGGTCGGCGGCGGGCCATTCGTCGAAGACGACGCCCGCGACGTCCATGCCGCGCGTTTTTGCCGCCTCGAGGGAGAGCAGCGTGTGGTTGAGGGATCCGAGTCGCCCGCACGTGACGAGCAGGAGCGGCCATCCGCGCTCCGCCGCGAAGTCCGCTTCGAGGAGCGCGCCCCTGAGTGGCACGAGCATTCCGCCGGCTCCCTCTGCCAGGACGGCGTCGTGGCGCCGCGCGAGTTCGGCCGCCGCCGCGGAAACGGCTTCCACATCGACTTCGCGCCCTTCGAGGCCCGCCGCCAGCGCCGGGGACGACGGGAATCTGAAGATCTGCGGCGCGGTAAGGCCTTCGCGGTCGTCCGCCGTTTCGCCGCCGGATGCGGCGCGGTGCGCCAGAAGGTCTTCCGAAGAGCCTTCGCAGCCGGTCTGGACGAGTTTCATCGACGTCGCGTCCGTTCCGCGCCGCAGAAGCCAGCGCAGCATCGCGGCCGTCGCGGCCGTCTTTCCTATCCCGGTGTCTATGCCGGTTACGAAATATATTTTTCCCTCTTTCATCTGAATCCGAGAATCTTGTGGAGCTGCACGGAAAGCGACCATCGCGGGAGGCGGGCGAGTACGCTCTTGGCAGTCGCCCAGTCCATTTCGCCCCCGCGTTCGCACGGCGAAACGTAGTAGTCTGTCGCTTCGATCCTCTTTTCGACCTCGCGGCAGAAATCGGCCGCCGTCTCCGAAGAGGCGACAACCCTCACCTCGTCCGCCTTTTCGATCGCGATGCGGTCCGGGTATTCGAGTTTGGGCGAGCACGCGACGTAGTCGATGGAGCGGAGCCACGGGGCGTCGATGGAGCCGTTCGTTTCGACCGCCGTCCACCAGCCCGCGCTCTTCAGCGCGGCGGCAAGCTCTCCGGCGCCTTCCACGGCCGCCGGTTCGCCGCCGGTCAGCACGACGCTGCGCACGGGGTATTGCGAAAGTTCGGAGACGATTTCCGCGGCGGTGGCCGCGAAGCGTGCCTCTTTCGCCGTGTCGCACCACGGACAGTCGAAGTTGCATCCGGCGAAGCGGACGAAAGCGCACTGCCTTCCCGTGTTGCGGCCTTCGCCCTGCATGGAGGCGAAGATTTCGACGAGATCGAACCGGGTCATTTCAGTCTGCGGTCCGAGGTCCGGCGCGCTGGCGCGAAGTCGAGCCGGCGCTGCACGAAATCGACGCCGGAAAGGCGAACCCTCATGGTCTGGCCGATGCGCCACGATTCGCCTCCCGGGGCGCTCAGCGTCTGGTCTTCGCGGTTGAACCTCACGAACTTGCGAGAAAGCGTCGAGACGTGGACGAGTCCGCTGACGGCGAGTTCTTCCACTTCTACGAAGCATCCGAACGGAGCGCATTTCACGATGGTCGCTTCGTATTCGGGGCGGTCGCCCTTGTCGAGCCGCGCCTGGAGTATCCGGTATTTTTTGATTTCGAGAAGCTCCCTTTCCGCCTCCGCCGCCCGCTGTTCGCACGCGTTCGAATGGCGGGCCTGCTCCGCGAGCGCGGCCGGCGGCACGTGCGGCCCGCGGCCTTCGAGATATGCCGCAAGCTGGCGGTGGACGGTAAGGTCGGGGTAGCGGCGTATGGGCGACGTGAAATGAGCGTAGTGCTCTTTCGCCAGCCCGTAGTGGCCGTGTTTGACGGGGCTGTACTCGGCCCGCTTCATGGATCTCAAGATCATCATCGATATCGTCGGATAGAGCGGGTGGCGTTTCGCGCTCTGCAAAAAGCGGGCGAATGCCGCGCGTTTCAGCAGATTCCCGGTCTTGACGCCGAGCGATTTGAGCTCCGCCTGCAGCGTTTCCAGCTTGTCCGCGTCGGGCGGTTCGTGGATGCGCGAGAGGATGGCGATTTTCTTGGAGTCGAGCTCGGTCGCCACCGCCTCGTTCGCCGCCACCATGCATTCTTCGACGAGCTGGTGCGATTCGTCCCCGCGATGCGTTTCGATGCCGGTCATCTCCCCGTTTTCGTCGAGAGCGATGGTTGTTTCCGGAATGTCTATGTCGAGCGCCCCGGCCGCGAACCGTCTGGCGCGGAGTTTTTGGGCGAGCGAGTTTATCGCGAGTATGGTTTTGCGCTCTTTTGCGCCGATGGCGCAGTCTTTGCGTCCGTCGATGGCGGCCATGACGTCTTCGTAGGCGTATCTGGCCTTGGAGCGGATGATCGATTTCGCGAACGACCGCTTGACCATCTTCCCGTCTTTGTCGAACTCCATGAATACGGAGAACGCCAGCCTGTCCTCGCCCGGAACGAGGGAGCACAGACCGTTCGAGAGCGCCTCCGGCAGCATCGGCACGACGCGGTCGGCGAAATACACGCTTGTCGAGCGCTTCGCCGCCTCGCGGTCGAGAGCGCCTCCGGGTCGCACGAAATGGGAAACGTCCGCTATGTGCACGCCGAGAACGCACCTGCCGCCGGGAGATCGCGAGAACGAAAGCGCGTCGTCGTAGTCGCGCGCCGTCTGCGGATCGCACGTGAATATGAACTTTTTGCGCAAATCCAGCCGTTTCCCGGGATTTTCCATCGAACAGCGCTCCGCCTCCGCCAAGGCTCCTTTCGGGAACGAACGCGGAATCGAGAAGAACTTCATGACGGAAAGCGTATCTTCGCGCGGCGTCTTGCCGGGCGGCGCGTACGGTGTCGAAGCGGCGTTCGCGCCTTTTTCTCTTTCTCTTTTCACTCTTTTCATTTTCTCCCTCCATTATACCAAGTTGAACGCCCTTAGGATAGAACGTCGTGCACGATGTTGACGGCGTGAGCGGAACGGGCTGGAAGCCCGTTCCGCTTATGTCAGTTCCACTTGTTTTCTAATCTCAGTTCCACTTGTTTTCTGCGGATGCGTAGGATTAAACATAGACAGATAACTTCACATTTCGAAAAAATGCATTTTTGCAAATTATGGAATAGTTCCGTTTTTCGACGCACGAAGTTTTGGCGAGGAGCTCTCGTTCTTCCGGAAAAACCTTCTCGAACGTTTGGTTAAACGTTCAGGATCATT
>JAFNRY010000125.1 GCA_017385345.1 Kiritimatiellia bacterium | reverse complement strand
AGCCGCGTGGACGAGAACGCATTTGCCGTGCACTTTCCGGATGTCGAGCCGCTGGGCAATACAGGCCTCAACGTGAGATACCGTCTGGACAGGAAGCTGAAGGGGCAGAGCGAATTCGTCAAGGGTCCGTTGAGCGACAAGTACGAAATGAACGTGCCGCTCGGGCCCGACGATCCGACCGGATTGTATGTGTTCAACATTGTCTTCACGCCGACTAACAACGCGGCGACCGGCGAGGCGATGTACGGCGGCGGCGAGGCCGTGCTTGCATCCATCGCCACGATCGGCGTTCAGCGCGTTTCCAGCGTATGCACGAACACGGTAGTGGCCGTGCCGTGGAAGTCGATGTCCATCGGCACCGAGGTTGCGCGCGAGGTGACGGCGAACGAGGTGGTGAACCAGAACGGGCTGTCCGCCGGCGATCTGATAGTCTCCTACAACGCGGCCTCCGGGAGCTTCGCCGGCTGGAAGAACGCCGGCGAAAACGGATGGGAGGCGCTGGCGACCCTCACGACAAACGGCGTGAGCCTCGTCCCGGCCGCGACCGCGCAACTGCCTCGCGGCAATGCGTTCTGGCTGGCGCGCTCGGCGCCGTCCGGATATTTCTATCTCGTGGGCCGCTACGACGGCGGGGAATATGAAGTCGTTCTCGAAGCCGCGGGCGGCGACGAGGCCGGCAACACGCTTTGCGCCAATCCGACGATGGAGGACGTCGATCTTAACGACATAGAGTTCATCGACGGGGACGGCAATCCGGCGACGCCGGACAAAGACGATAGAATAACAATACAGGACGCCCAAGGGCATGGCGTCGATTATTTCCGCAACGCCGCCAACACGCAGTGGGGCAGGGATTTGCCGAAAGGCCGGCGCAAAGTGTTTACGCCCGGAGGCACGGTTCCGGCTGGCACCGGCTTCTGGTACAAACGGGCCGGCGGCGGCGTTCTTAAGATGAGGTTCGGCAAATGAACGGACGAATGAAGAAAATTTCAATTCTGTTCGCCGCGTTAGCGGCTTTCGCCGCCAGTATGTCGGGGGCGGCGGAGAACGATGTCCTCTATTGGATGGTGGGCGACGGGGCGGCCGTTACCAGGCAGGACGGAACGCAATCGTCGATTCAGGACTTTTTCAACGCCTACGACGCCGCACATTCTTCTGGGGACACGAGTTTCGCGGCGCGCGTGCGCGTAACGGGTGGCAACGTGTCGGGAGATGTTTTCCTCGACATATACATGCCGGACGGATCCGGCTCGTTCGAAATGTGGTCGGGCGATCTTGGCGTCGATTTCGGAGATTCCGGCTCCGGCTACTGGGGAGCCGGAGTGCCGGTGGGCAACCAGTCGCCTTCGGGCGACTATTCCGCCGGCACGCCGGAGTACGCCTTCACCGTGGAGCTCGGACACATAGTCTGGGATTCCGGCGACAACGGGTCGTGGACGACGCTCGCCACGAGCGCGCCGTCTTCGTATTCGTCTCTCGGGCAGTATATAGGCAAGACCTTCGACATGAATCCAGTGACGGCTGCGATATGGACGCCGATGCAGTTCAACGAAGTGCCGGAACCATCCGGCGGCGTCATGACCGCATTGGGGCTGGCGTTGCTGGCGCTGCGGCGCCGTCGGAGTCTGGCCGTGTAGCGTCATGGGCGGCGACGGGGGATTGATGCGCAGATTCGTCTATTCGCTCTTTTCTGGAGCGGCGCTGTCTTTTATCGCGTGGCACTGGGGCTACGCGGCCATGCCCCCCGGACTGGCGGAGGCGTATGCGGCGGCGGCCGGGCTGAGGCCGCCGGAATCCCCGACGGGGCTTTTGTGGCAGGCGCTCGCATCGCCGCTCTTCGGACGGTACGGAGTCGAGACGGCGGATTTGGCTCTGCGCGCCGCCGGCTGCGCGGCGCTCGGACTGCTTGCGGCGCTTTCCTACACGATATTCGAGATGATGCTGCCGGTCGCGTTGAGGCGCGGCGAACACATCGCGCTATGGTGGCGCGTTTCTGTCAGAGCCGTCCTTTTCCAGGGCGTGGCGTTCTTCTGCTGTTCGGATTCGGTGTGGAGCGCGTTCAGGAGATTTTCCCCCGTTTCGCTTCAGATCCTTCTCGCCGCGTTCGCCACGCTTTGCATCGTTTCGCATTTCCGCACAGGGCGGCATGCATCGCTCTTCGCCGCGTATTTCCTGCTCGGGCTGCTTGCCGCGGATGCTCCCGCCGGCATGATAGGGGCGGCGGTCCTCGCCGCGGCGATGTTCTTCAGAGGGATGGCGGCTCCACGGGCCGCGGTCCCCGCCTGCGCGGAGGCGGGGCAGACCGTGCGCGACAATCCCGTCGCCGAGTATTTCATGTCCTGGCGCTCGACTCTTTCGTTCTGCGCCGGATTCGCCGCCGGCTGGGCGGTAGAGTACGCCGTGTTCGCCGGCGCGGACGGCTTCGCGGCGCACGGCTGGAAGACGTGGGGCGACTACGCGCTGCAGGTTCCGGCAGAGTACATAAAGACGGCTCTCGCCATTTTCACTCCTCTCGGCGCGCTTCTCTTCGCCGCTTTTGCGGTCGCACCGGTCGCCATACAGGCGGGGCTTCTCGGCAATACCACCGACAACGAGAGGCATTTGCGCTATTTCCACGGGGTCGTCTTCGCGGCGCTTGGCCTCTTTGCCCTCACGCAGGTAGCCGGCTCCGGCGAGACATGGTACTGGACATGGGGAGGAATCAACGTGCGCGACGGCGCAGTCAGAGGCGCGTCGGCGTTCCTGACCGCGCTTGCGGCGGTATGGTCTGCGGCCGTGTTCATGGAGGAGATGTTCTTTCGGAATTTCAGACGTATCGCGACATTGCGCTTCCCCGACGCGGTAGAGGAGACCGATGCGGCCAAGGCGTTCGCGTCGGCGCGCAGGATGCAGCACTCCGTACGCATGGTGTTCGTGGCGGAGCCGTTTCTCGCCATAGCGTGCGTGGTGCCGTTCCGCGCCGCCACGCCGGAGCGCGAGATGGCGCAAATCGTAGCCGATGCCGCGAAAGAGACGGCGCGCGAGTGCCGCGGAGCCGGAATGCTTTTCACCGACGGCGGTCTCGACGCGCAGGTGGAACTTGCCGCGGCGGCGGAGGGCCGGATTCTGCGGACGCTCTCCTTCATGAGCGGAGCCGTGCACGAGCGTGACATATATTTGCGGACGCGCGGCGTGACAAACGCGGCGGACAGGGCTGTTCTCGAGTTGGGTGCGGCCGACGCTCTGCGCAAATGGACGCGTTTCAATCCCGAGAAGGGAAAGTCCTACGCGACGCAGATAGGTTTCGAGTTGTGGCAGCGCGACGGGAGAAAGATGCCGGATTTTTCGGGAATCGTAGCGCGGCCCGAAGGTCTCGACCCCGAGGAAGCCAGCCGTGGCGCGGCGGCCGCGCGCGGATTGATGCGCAGGATCCTATCGCTCTGCGAGGAACACCCCGATCTCTGCGACACTACGGACCGTCCTTTGCGAAACGCTTTCGCCTTCGTGCAATGGCGCCTTTCCATCATAGCGCGGCACCGGGCGAACTCCCTCGACGCCAAAGGCGAGAAGGAGGCCGCCGTGGAGGATACGGAGCTCGCCAACGCGCTGGACGCGAAGAATTCCGTCCTCGCAAGGATCAGAACCGATCTCGCATGGGCGGGGAGGCGCAAACTCGAGCGCATGACGGCGCAGGAAGGGCTCCGCGCCGGACTGGCCAAGGCGAACTTCCAGCTCGCACGGCAGTTCGCGCTCGCGGTGCTCCGTACTTCTCCGGAGGATCCACAGGCGAATTTCGCCATAGGCATGGACTTTTTCGTCCAGAAGCAGTATTCGCGGGCGGAGGCGTATCTTTCCAAGTGCCTCGCCGCGAGGCCGAACGATCCGGCGGTGCTCAACAATCTGGCGCAGTGCCGCCTGAGGCAGGGGGATCCCGCCAAGGCGCTCGAATACGCGCGCCGAGCGTTAGAGTTCCTCCCGGATTCGCCCGAAATCAAACGCACCATCGAGCGCGCCGAAGCCGCGGCGGCGGCCCCGGCCGGCCGGCAGTAGGTCCGGCGCGGGGACGGAAGCGTTACCGCCCCCCGTTATGCTATAATTTCCGGCGAGATGAGCAATACTAACGATTCCGGCACTTCCAGGCATTTTCTGAGACAGTGGATCGAGGAGGACGTGGCGTCGGGCTCCACCGGCGGCAAAGTGGTGACTCGCTTCCCGCCCGAGCCCAACGGCTACATCCACATAGGCCATGCCAAGGCCATATGCCTCGATTTCGGCATGGCTGCGCTGTTCGGCGGCGAATGCCACCTGCGGCTCGACGATACGAATCCGGCCAAGGAGTCGGACGAATTCGCCGAGAACATAAAGAAGGACATACGCTGGCTCGGATTCCAGTGGAGCGGCGAAGGCGACGGGGCGGAGAAGGGGTTCTACAACGCCTCCAACATGTTCGACGCGTTGTAGAAGCCCGCCTCGGAGCCGTCGCCCGGACCCGACCATTGCCAGCCGAGCCATCGGATGTCGTTCTTGATGTTCTCGGCGTACTCGTCCGACTCCTTCGTCGGGTTCGTGTCGTCGAGCCGCAGGTGGCATT
>JAFNRY010000009.1 GCA_017385345.1 Kiritimatiellia bacterium | reverse complement strand
GCCGCGGCAGCATATCTCGCCGTCGGTGCCGAGCGGGGCGAGCATCCCCGTCTCGGGGTCGATGATCGCGACCTCGACGCCGGGAAGGGCCTGGCCTATCGTCTGGCACTTGCGCTCTATCGACGGCTCGAACGACCGTGTCATGGTCATGACGGGGCCGCTCTCTGTCAGGCCGTAGGGGTTCGTGACCTCCCTCATGTTCATCTTGTCGAACACCTGCTGCATGCGGTGGACCGGGCAGGCCGAACCGGACATGATGCCGGTGCGCAAGCTGGAGAAGTCAAACTTAGGGAAGAGCTGGTGGTCGAGCATCGCGATGTACATGGTGGGCACGCCGTACGTCGCGGTGCATTTTTCGCGCTCGATGGACGTCATAACCTGCACCGGATCGAACTTCTCGAGGAAGACCATGGTGGCGCCGTGGTTGACGCAGCTCATGACGCCGAGAACGCAGCCGAAGCAATGGAAGAGCGGAACGGGGATGCAGACCCGGTCGCGACACGTGAGATTCTGGCACGCGCCGATCCAGAAGCCGTCGTTCGCAATGTTGCGGTGAGTCAGCTGGACGCCTTTCGGGAAGCCGGTCGTTCCGCTGGTGTACTGCATGTTCACGACATCGTCGCACTTGCACTCGGCCTGCCGCGCCAGATAGTCCTCCCATGGCGTCTCGACCGCGAGGGCCATCACCTCATTGAGGGAATACATTCCGCGGTGCTTCTCGCCGCCGAGGAACATGACGCGCTTGAGATGCGGATACTTCGGGCTCGCGAGCGCGCCGCGCGGCGACATCTTGAGCTCGGGAACAAGCGTGTTGACAACCTGCACGTAGTCGCAATCGCGGAAGCCGGATATGATGAAAAGGTTTTCCGCGTCCGACTGGGACAGGGCGAAGTCCATCTCGTGTTCGCGGTAGTTGGTATTGAGCGGCAGCAGAATCGCGCCGATCTTGGCGGCCGCGAACATGAGCACCACCCAGTGCGGAACGTTGGTCGCCCAGAGGGCGATCTTTTCGCCGTGCTTGACGCCGAGAGCCATCAGGCCGCGCGCGAGGCGGTCCACCTCTTCGCCGAATTCGTACCATGTAAGCCTGAAATCGCGGTCCGCGTACACGACTGCGTCGTTTTCGCCGCAGCGCGCTATCGTCTGGTCGAGGAGCTGTCCAAGCGTGTACTCCCGCGTGACGGGCAGGTTCCGCCAGGGAACGCCCATGGACACACTCTGCGAAAACGGCGCCTTCACAGGCGCCGTTCCGTACGGATCGCTCAGATTGAACTCTTTCATGACGCCATATTATAGCATTTATCGCAAACCGCCGAAAACCGCCGCCAGCGGGGCGCCCCGCCTGCCGAAACTGTTTCTCGGCCAGACGGATATCTTCAGATCGCCCTTCGCGGCCAGACCTGCCGCCGAAACGAGGAATACGCTCGGAGAATTCGCCCTCTTCGACTCGCGCGAGCGGTGGAAGCCCTCAGCGAACATGTATCGCGTCTCCGCCTTCCCGTCCGCGCCGGCGATCTCGATCGCGTAGTCGAACACGCGCCCGCTCCCCTTGCGGTTGGCGGCGGGGATCGTCACTTCCAAAGCCTTTTGCGACTTTTGCTCCACGCCCCGGCCGCCCCTGTTTTTCGCCTCCGCGACGCGAACCGAAAGCGCCGCGCCGTCCGGGAACTCCGGCGCCGGGCACGAAGCGGCGCGGGACGCGAAAGCGAAAGGCTTGTTTCCGGGCGCCGGAAGCGGCATCACCCAGTCCGGCCCTATCGATCCCATGTCCGCTATGTCGCGCCTCTCGAAGACGATACGGTCGTCGAAAACGCGCGCGAGAATGCCCTGGTGGCCGTCGCCGGTTTCCATGCGCCGGAGCAGCCGCGCCGCGACCTCCGCGGCCGATCCGCCTATCGCGTCGTTCTCGCGGTACGCCGGCCTCAAGTCGTGGTAGTGCAGCCCGGTGTAGCGCAGCGAACCGGCGCCTATGGACGTGAACGCGCCCTGCCAGATCGCCCTTTCGTCGCCGATCGACGCGTGGCTGTGCCCCGAGAGGGCAATTGCGTTCGGGAAGCGCGAGAGGGCGACGGCCGTGGATCCGTCGTCGCGCCCCCACACGAACGGCCCGTGGCACGTGTCTTTGGGCGGCGGGTGCTGAAGGTAGAAAAACGGTTTCGACGGATCGAACGAACCGGCGTTGGCCGCGATCCATCCGGCGGCGCCGTGATAGCCGTCGCCCGTCCAGTGCGCGCCGGCGAAACCGTAGCCCTTGACCGTCTTGCACCATACCGGCGAATATTCCTCGCGGAATGCCTTCCGCCACGCCCCGGCGAAATCGGACCGCACGGTATGCTCCATGAAACCGTCGCCGTAGCGTCTCTTCGCATAACCGCCGTACAAAAAGCCCTCCCAGTCGTGGTTGCCGCCGACGAAAAGCTTTTCGACGCTGCGGCCGTCCGGCGCCTTCCCGTCCGGAAAAACCGAAAACCACGTCTGCGCGACGCGGTCGAGCTCCGCCACGAGCCCAGAATCGGCGAGGTCGCCGCATATCGCCACGGCGTCCGCCCCCTGGTCGCGGAACCATTCCAGCGCCTTGCGCAGGACGCCGTCGGCGTAGAACGTTTCAGGCTCTCCGGCCGCGCCGGCGAGCTGGACGTGTATGTCGCTGAGAATGCCGAGGACCAGGTTCGGCCTGCCGGCGGCGAAAGCGCCCGGCGCGGCCGCGAAGAGGCCGCGCGGACCGAGAGCCGCGAATCCGAACGCCGCCCCGCCGCGTTTCAAAAAACCTCTTCTGTCGATCCAAGGCATCGCGCCGCCCTCCTTTCTGCAACTCTACAGCGTCATCGCGTCGAGCGCGTCTTCGAGAAGGCGGCGCGTGGCATCGTCGCGCTCGGGGGCGGAGGACGAGCCCAGCACGATCGCCACGGCCCTCCTGCCGCCGCGTTTCGCGGTTGCGATTATCGAACTCCCGCCGGCGTCTATGTAGCCGGTCTTCAACCCGTCCACCGCTTCGGTGCCGTCCGGGTTCACGATCTTCCACTTGTCCTTGGCGAGCAGATTGTTGTGATTGATGAACTTCAGCACGCCGGCCGACGGATGCTTCAGCGTGCACACCTTCACGGAAGTGAACTTCAGGATGCCGGGGTGCTCGGCGAGCAGCGCCTTTGCGAGTTTGGCGAGGTCGCTGCAGGTAGAAACGTTGAACTTCCTCTCCTTCGCCGACGGAAGCGGCGGAAGACCGTTCGGGTTGCTGTACGAGGTCGAGAACATGCCAAGCGAACGCGCCTTTGCGTTCATTCTCGCGACAAACGCCTCCACCGAGCCGGAGCATTTCTCCGCGAGAAACACGGCGGAGTCGTTGGCGCTGCGCACGAGCATCGTCTCAAGGAGTTCGCGCACGGAAAGGGCCTCGCCCGGCTTCAGGCCGATGTTGCTCGCCTGTCGCAAATGGACGTCGAGCTTCGTCCTGGTCGGCGAAGCGACGACGCGGTCGTCCAGGGACATCCGGCCGGCCTTCACGTCGTCGAGAACGAGAAACGCCGTCATGAGTTTCGTCACGCTCGCCGGATACGCCTTGGCGTCGGCGCGGTCGGAAAATAGCATCCGCCCCGTGTCGAAGTCGAAGACCAAAGCGCCTACGTACGGGGAGCGGCGAAACGGATTCGACGCAGTCGAAGCCGCTTTGGGCGTTCCGGCCCGGACGGCCTGGCGATTGGCTCTGGCCGGAGCCGCCGCGAGCGGCTGCGGCTGAACGGCGGCCACGAACGCTGCCGCCGCAAGCACTGCGGCCATTCTCATTTTACTGTCCGCCTCGTCGCCTTCACAAGAGCCTTCCACAGCGCGTTCGGCGTCTTGGCCTCGACAAGCGCGTCGATCGCCCCGGGCTTGGAAAACGCCTGCACTATGCCGGACATCAGCCTAAGGTAGAATGCGGACACCGCAACTGGTATGGCGGAAAGGAACACCGCCTTGACGGTCTGTTCGCCGTCCCAGTCGATGCCCTTCCGGGAAATGCCCATCGCGAGCGTGAGACCGCCGCCTTCGACTCCGCGAACGTGCGGGAAGGCGAGAGATTCGCCGACGGCCGTGGAAAGCGTGTTTTCGCGGTCTATCGCGGCCGTGGCGAGGGCGTCGCCGTTCTTGATGAACCCGGCCTTCTCCATGAGCGACGAAAGGGCGCATATCGCCCCGTTGCGGTCCGTCGCGTCGAGATCGGGAAGCACGAGCGATTCACAGCAGAATCTGGCTATGCCGGTCTTCGGATCGTCACGGTCGTTCACGGCGCCGATGTTGTGCGCCGCCCCGTCGTCGGTGGCCGCGAGGATCCTGCCGCAGCCGGTGCAGGTGACGAGATGCTGCGCGAGGCGCACCTGCTGGGCCTGGGACGTCGGCACCTGCATGCCGCACGCGGAGCATACTCCGTTCGTAACCGTCGCCACGACTATGCGCCCTCTCTTTGAAAGACGCGAATAGACTCCGGCCGCCAGAGGTTCGAGTTTCGCCTCGAGCGCTTTGATCGCCTCGTCGAGTTCGCCGAGGCGGCTGCCGTCGCCGGTGTGGCTGTGCTCGTCGCGCGTCAACGAAAGCTCCTGTATCTGCTTCAGAATCTGCAGTTGTTCCTTCATTTTTTTCTCCGCGTTGCGTGTTTTTTGTTGAAAGCGGCTATGCGGTCGAGCGTCTCGGCCGAAAGTATGTGTTCCATGCGGCATGCATCGATATCCGCCGTCTTGCGTGAAACGCCGAGCTTCACAAGAAACAGCCTCAGCATGGTGTGGCGTTCGAGCACCTGCGCCGCGAGGGCGGTTCCTTTCGGCGTCAGTTCGACGGGCGAGTAGGGTTCCTGCGTCGCAAGCCCCATCTTCTTCAACTCGCGCAAAGCCTTCACCACGCTTGGCATTTTCACGCCGAGCATGGCCGCGATGTCGTGGACGCACGCCTCCCCTTTGTCGTCCAGAAGCACGTGGATCGCTTCGATGTAATCTTCCAGGCTTTGGGTCATCTCGTTCATGGTCAACCTCCGTGGGATCCGCCGTGTCTCGCCAGCAATGAAAGTCTCAGCGCCTCGAACGCCTCGGCCCGCCGTATGTGGAACGGCTTCGCTCCGCGCACCGTATCGTGGACGCGGCGCCAGAAAGCCCCCACGGCGTCCGGCGTCCCCTCCGGCAGCGAAACCGTCTCCAGCGCTACGCCTGTCTCCTCGCGCATGCCGGAGAGCGGAGGCGTCCTCACGCTTTTCCTTCTGCGCGACGCCGGCAGGTCGAGAAGCGCGAGCGTTCCGGAGCGTTCGCCCGGCATGACGCGGAAGGCGCCCCGCGCGCCTTCGAGCACGAAAGCCGGCCTGGGCCAACACGGAACCCGCCCGCCGTTGTATTCCACGTCCATCGTCAGCTGCGAGCGGGTCTTGAAACGCACGTGCACGAAGTCCTCCGCGTCGCCGACGGAAGCGATGCGCTTCAGTTCGCTCCACATCTTCACCGGCGGCGAACCCGCGAACCGCAAGGCCTGGCACACCATGTCCGGCATCGCGTACATCGCCGCGCCGCCGCCGGCCGTTTTCGTCGCCTGCCAATCGTTTCTCCGCAGATAGTCGTCGCAGACGATGGATACGCGATGGAGCGCGCCGAGCCTGCCCCCGGTTGCCACCTCGGCGGCAAGCGCGAAGCCGGGATCGGTAAGCCCGCGCAGGATCGGCAGCAGCCTTCCGTCGGCGCGCTCCGCCGCCGCGCGCAGAGCGTTCGCATCCTCGGCCGTGGCCGCGATAGGCGATTCCACCGCCGTCCAGAATCCTTTCTTCAGAGATGCCGAGGCGAACGCGACGTGTTCTTTGGACGGAACGGACACGACCATCAGTTCAATATCGCTCTCGTCAAGCATGTCGTCGATGTACTTGAAGAGCCTGGCGCCGGGGAACACGGCGGCGAACCTGTCGCGCCGCTCTTTCGAAAGATCGCACGCGGCGATTATCCTGAACAAGCCGCGGTTCGCATCGAAAAACGGCAGGTGCTCCGAAAACGCGGCCCGGCCAAGACCCGCGATCGCCACATCCACCGGCGCTGCGCTGCCTCCGCCGGAGTTCATTTTCCCGATATCCCCGTCACCTCGTCCACGAACTGCGAAACGTCCGTGAACTTCCTGTAAACGCTCGCGAAACGTATGTAGGCTACATCGTCGGTCTTGCGCAATTCGTCCATGACAAGCCCGGCGATCCGCGAGGAGGAGACCTCGTCGCCGCGCGGCAGCCGGGCGACGACAGCGTCCGTCAGCGCCCGTATCTGCATGTCGCCGATCGGCAGCTTCCCGCACGATTTGCGCACGGCCCTGTCTATCTTCGAGCGGTCGAACGGTTCGCGCCGCCCGTCGGTCTTGACCACCGTGATGTCGTCCGCGATTTCCTCGAAAGTCGTGTACCTCACGCCGCAGGCGGAACACTCGCGCCTGCGGCGCACCGCCGCGCCGTCCCGCGCCGGGCGGGAATCGAGAACCCTGTCGTTGTCGGCGCCGCAGGCGGGGCACTTCATGCGCAGCCCCCAGTGGCGCACACCGCGCAATGGCGGCAGTCGAGTTCGCGCGGGAGGGCCGGCGCGCCGCCGCGCCGCGCGGCCGCCGCGTCGCTCATCTTGTTCACGAGCGCCAGAAGAAGGCCGAGCACGATGAAACCGCCGGCAGGCAGAATCGCCAGCGCCGCCGGCGACGGATTCAGTCCCTTCGCCGCAATGTCGCCCCACAGCGTCAGCGTGCCAGCGCCGGCGAACTCGCGAGCCGCCGCCACCAGCATCAGCGCGAGCGTGAATCCCGCGCCGGTCCCGGCGCCGTCCGCTATCGAAGCCACGACGCCGTTCTTGCCCGCGAACGCCTCCGCGCGCCCGAGTATGATGCAATTCACCACGATAAGAGGTATGAATATCCCGAGACTTTCGGAAAGCGCCGGAAGATACGCTTGCATGAGAAGATCGACGGCCGTCACGAAGGTCGCTATGATCGTTATGTAGCAAGGTATTCTGACAGACTGCGGAATGGCCTTTCGCAACGCCGACACGAGCGCGTTGGAACAAACGAGAACGAATGTCGCCGCAAGACCCATTCCAATCGCGTTCTCGACGCTCGTGGTCACGGCAAGCGTCGGACACAACCCCAGTACGAGACGGAATATCGGATTGTTCCTGAATATTCCGTTCAACACAGTTTCAGTCAATCTCATACATTGCGATTATATCTTTTTCCCGCCCCTTTTGCAAATACATAGCAAGGGAAAAGAAACTCTCTCGCAGGCGGAAAGTGCCGGGGAATCTCAAAAGCGGAAATGAAACACCATGGAAAGACCGGAACTTGCCGGTTTTCCGGTTTGGCTTGAACATGAGTGGAACGGGCTTCCTGCCCGTTGTGCACACGCCACCTAACCTGCGCCCCCTACTTGAGCGGGGCGCAATTGACGTGCGCAGAGACGAGCCGGCGGCGACATTCCCCGGCGCGCGCCAAAAATCCGGCAAAGTCGCGCTTCTTCGGGTCCGGATACGTCCACAACACCTCGGCAATCGCAAGTCCGCGCGGCCAGAGTTTCCATTCAAGGTCGTACCGCCCGAACGTGTGCGACGTCCAGTTGCAACACTGCCCGCCGACGACGTGCGCACGCGCCGACTCGTCCACGCCAGCGAGCGGATCGAACTGATAAACGCGTTCGAGCGGCAACCAGCCGCCGGGATAGAGGTATGGATCTTCCGCAAGCCCCTGGCAGTAGTCGAAGTAGGTGTAAGGATACGGGGCCATCACGATGTCGAATCCCTGATTCGCGGCGGAGGCGCCCGCTCCGTGCGCGCGCCAGCACATGCCCATCGTTGATTTTGGAAGCATCGATGTGATGTTCGATCCGCCGGCGCCGCGATCCGCCGATTCTATGAATATCTCGTCCCAGCCTATCGCCCGGCGTCCCTTCTTCGCAAGATACTCCGTAAAGTGCCGCGTCACCCACGGCTGGATCTGTTCGACACCCTTCAGTCCTTCCCGCTTCATGAACTCTTGGCATTTGGGACATCTCTTCCAGGCGTCCCGGAAGCACTCGTCGCCGCCGATGTGGATCACATCCCCCGGAAACAGCTCGCAAACGTGGTCGAAAACTTTTTCCAGGAAGCGGATCGCGTCCGGATTCCCGAAACAATAGATGCCCGTGAACTTGCTGTAGTCGAACTTGTAGGCGTCGCGGCCACGCGCGTAGATCTCCTGCGGAAAACAGCATAGCTCCGGATACGCGAGGATTGCCGCCGCCGAATGGCCGGGCAGCTCGATTTCCGGAACGATTGCGATTTGTCGAGCCTGCGCATAAGCCACGATTTCCTTCACGTCGGCGGCGGTGTAGAATCCGTTGGCTACTTTCTCGCCGCGCAACCGTGCCTTCTGCCCGGGAATGGGGAACTCCTCGCCGTATTTCTGAAGCTCGGGACAGCCGGGAATCTCAAGCGACCAGAGCTGGTCGTCGGTCAGATGCCAGTGGAGGACGTTGAGCTTGAACCACGACATCTGTTCGAGAATGTGCATGACGGTGTCCTTGCCGAGGAAGTGTCGGGAATCGTCGAGGTGGACGCCTCGCCACCTGAACCTGGGCGAGTCCTTGATTTCCAGACACGGGTACTCCTTGCACTTCTCCTTCGCGTCGCGGCGGCCGATTTGCGAGAGCGTCATGTTCGCGTAAAACGCGCCCGCGTCGTCCGAATGGCGTATTGTTATGCCTTCCGCCGTGATGGAGATTTCGTATCCTTCCGGCGGGATGCCATGGGTCTTCACGACCTTCGGCGGCTTCTTCGCCAGATGAAAGCCTCCGGTAAACTTCATCTCGCGCGGCGCCGGGACGAGCGCGACGCTTTTCGCGACATCGTCACGGGAAAAGACCTCCGCTCCCGACGTATCGACGGGAACCTTGTCCATCAAGACGCTGCTGCCGTCCGCGGCCGCAAACCGCAGCGAGCCGGACGAGGCGAACGTCGTGTTGAACATGTACGCCTCACGGCCGCGCGCGCAATTTACGGTGAGCTGGTGTCCGTTCAAGTCGATCCGGCATCTGCCATAGCCGCTCCCGATGAAGCCGGAATCGCACACATCCATCGAAGAATCAGCAAGAAGCGCAAGACTCTGCACCTGCGCATCGCCGGCGGGGTTCGGCTGCGAGTCGCGGAGAAGAAGACGGCCGCCGGCGAGCACAATATGCCAGTAGCAATTGTTGCAGGAATCCTGGAGGTCGAGCGTTGCGCCGCTTTCCACCTTGATCTCGGACCCGGGCCGTCCCCAGTTCAGCCGTCCCCCGTCTTCGGAGTTGAGACCGCCCGCCTTGCAGCGAAGGACGCCTTCCGCGACATGGGTGCCGCCGCCGTAGCTGTGGCCCATGCACGCTTGGCGGAATTCGCCGGCGCCCGCCTTGACAAAGCGCAACGCACCCGCGAATGACACGTTGGTGTTGACAACGGAGACTCCCGCCGGCACGTCCATGCACACCACGCCGCCGCCGACCGTGTCGGTGACCACGCCCGATCCGGCAATGGAGGAAAGCGAAAGGCGGCGTCCCGCAAGATCGAGCGTAGCGCCGGCGAAAACCATCACCTCTCCCTTTCCGCGCCAGTCGGCATCGGCATCAAGCGTTGTCGAAGTCGAAACGGAAAATCCGTCCGCCCGCACCGCGAGCGCCAATGCCGCGCAAACGGCCGCCATAAAACCCGAACGAACGGTTTTGAATCTGTGCATTTCCGGTTTTTCCTTTCTTGTTTCCACCGCCCCTGCTCTGAGACGCCGCCATTTTACCACAATCCTCGAACGCTCAGGAACCACGAAATCAAACTGAAAAAAACAGAGCTTG
>JAFNRY010000124.1 GCA_017385345.1 Kiritimatiellia bacterium | reverse complement strand
GTGCCGTACGCTCGCACGCTGACGATTGCGGGCAACGGGTATCTCGCCGTCACGGGCAACAGCGGCGCGGCGATCGGCGGTCGTGAAGAATATCTGAGCGACACGAGAAGGTGCGGCAACATCCAGATAACCGGCGGCCGGATCGTGGCGAGAGGGTCGTCCTCCGCGATCGGCAGCTGCGACGGCCAGTCGTGCGGCGACATCGTGATTTCCGGCGGAACCGTCGATGCGGAAACGACCAGCGGGCAGGCAATCGGAACGGGCGGCGCGTTTTCGCAGCAGACAGTCGTCATCACAGGCGGTTCCGTCAAAACGACGGACGCAGGCGCGGCGACGGTGGCGGTGAACGCATCCGACGCAGCGCTCTCGTGTGTCGAAGTTCCTGGGCTTTCGCCCGGCGCGGCCGTAGCGTTTGACGGCCTGCCGGAGGACTACGGTACGGACTGCATCTATGCGGACGCGGACGGCAAGGTCTGGCTGTGGCTGCCCGAAAACTGGACGGAAACGGTAAAGCCGCAATCGTCATTGCCGGCGAAGCGCAGCGCCGCCGGCGCAAACGGCGGAACGACCCACGAATTTTCGGCCAATGGATGGCGGTACACGGTAACCATCGACGAGAAAAGCGGATCCGCCGTTTCGGAGCAGGGCGAGGCCTTGCGTCTGGAAACGGTCGCAATCCGCAATTTCGCCATCGAAAACGGCAAAATCGTCATCGATGTCGAAGCAATGCCGGCAACCTGGCTTTACGGAGCGGAAAACGCACTTTCACTCGACGCGGCATATTCGCTTGACGCCATCGATTCCGACGAGAGCGCGACTCCCCTTCCCGGCCAGGAATTGCATCTGATAGACGGAGTAAACGCCAGAATAACGATTCCTCTGCAAGACGACGGAAAAAAATTGTTCTTGAGAGTCAAAGGACCGCTACCGCGATAAAAAACAGCATAGACAAAATATAAAAACGAAGTTCTCTACCTTTGCTATAATAACAAGAAAGAATGCATAGCGAAGCATCCATACCCGTGCCGGGACATTCAGGCGGGAAAACATCCGTCTGGAGACTGCTGTCGGCTATCGGATATCCGGACACGTCGCCCGGGGATTCGGAACCGTTCACTCTGCAAGTGGACGGAGGCGAAATAATAGCGTCCGAATCGGCAGGCAGACTGCGCTTGTCCTGCAGGCTGACATCGGACGAAGCGCTTTTCCCGCGTCTGGCGGCTTACGCCGCCGGTAGGCTTCTGAAGGAGCGGGCCGCGCTTGCATGCGACGCGGACGGCGCGTTTCTATGGCAAGAAGCGGCCTCCGCATCGGGCCCGCACGATTTGAAAAGATTTTTCGAAGCATTCGCCTCGTCGTGCGATTGGTGGCGCGCGAGACTCGAGGGGGCCAAGACTGCCGAAACGGGAGATCCCGTTCCAGAAATGACGATACGACCGTAAGGAACGACCGATGAACCGACACAAAGCAATGCAGTCATTGGCCTTGGCATGCGCAATCGCAGCCATTGGCGTCTCGACGCCGGCGGCGGCCGCTCCAATACCGTGGAAGACGTCCGCGTACACGCTCGTCGCCCGCGGCATGGATCTGCGCACCGCGCTCGACACGTTCGCGGTGGCCCAGGGCGTTCCGGCCGTAATGTCGCCCGCCGTGCAGGGATCCTTCTCCGGCGACTACAAGGACGTCCCGTGCGGAGAATTCCTCGACAAGATATCCACCCTGCACAATTTGACCTGGTACTACGACGGAGCCGCGCTTTACATCTACGCATCCGGCGAAATACAGACGCTGCTTTTCGAGCTCAAATACATGAAAGCCTGCGAAGTGCGCGCCATGCTGTCCGAACTCGGCGTGGAAGACGGGCGCTTCCCGCTCAAGACGACTTCAAACGATGAAATCGTCATGGTGTCGGGCCCACCGCGCTACGTATCGATAGTCGCCGAGCTTGTTTCACGCGCCGACAAACTGCGCGGAAAACGCGCGTACAGCGAAGTCGGCGTGAGGCTTTTCCCGCTCGTGAACACGTGGGCGGACGATGTGTCCTTCAATGTCTCGTCGCCGGAATCCACCATGACGATCAAGGGCGTAGCGCGGCTCATCGAAGAAATGGTCGCAGGGAAAATGTCGGCAAACGTGAGGGAGGCGGGTTCGACGAACCGCGCTGAAACCGCGGGATCGAAAGCGGAAGAGGCTCTCAACGCGACGTTCTCGCCGGTAATCAGGCCGGAGAACCGGCTGAACGCCGTGCTTGTGCGCGACGTCGTCTCCCGCATGGGAATGTACGAGAACCTGATCAAGCAGCTCGACATTCCGCAGAAGCTCGTGGAGATCGACGTCACCGTCGTGGAGCTGTCGAAAAGAGACGCGCTCGACTGGCAGTTGTCGCTGAAGGTGACCGGGGACAAAAAAGATTTCGACGGAGCGGCCGGGCAGAACGCCTCCAATCTCTTCTCCCCGGCCGGCCTCGGCAGCAAGGGGCTCGCCGGCGCGCTGTCGTATCTCGGCGACGACGTCAAGGTTTCGGCGTCGCTGACGGCTCTCAAGGAAAAAGGCAAAGCCCGCAGCATTTCGAGGACGTCGCTGATCACCGTGAACAATCTCGCCGCGCAGATGGACGACAACCAGAGCTACCACGTACGCGTAATCGGAACCGAAGTGGCGACGCTTGAGGAAGTGTCGGCGGGGACGATGCTTCAAATCAAGCCGCGCATCGTGCCGCCGCCGGCCACCAACATGGCCAACCAGATCTGGCTGAGCCTGAGACTCGACGACGGCGGCTTCGAATCCATAGCGGTCGATTCGATGCCCATGACGCGCAAATCGACGCTGCAGACGCAAACGGCGGTGTTCGAAAACGAATCTATCATGCTCGCCGGATATTTGCGCGACATCGAAGAATCCGGGGGCTGGGGCATCCCTTACCTGCGGGACATACCGTGGATAGGCTGGCTCTTCGGCGGCTCGTCGACGAAGAAGGAAACCGTGCAGAGGATGTTCATACTTACGCCGCGGATAGTCGATCTCGACGCGGAGATGCTCGCAAGGCTGCAATCGACGCGGCTGCGCGACGTCACGATCGCGGAAGAACTCGAAGACGACGCCGAAGCGTCGGATGCTGAGCGCAAGCGCCGCGAACTCGACCGCGAAGACACGCGCAAGAGACGCGAAGAACGCGATGAAGATCTCTACGACCGGCGCAAGGAGGAAATCAAGCACGGACGGGAAATGAGAGAAATCCGCCGCGAACGCAGGAAAAAGCTCCTTTCCGAAGAAATCAAGAAGTGGCGTGAAAGGGAACGGGCGGAACGGGAACGCATGGAGAAGCTTGAAGAACTCGAAGAATCCTGGCGCAAGGAGGCCGAGGCGGAAGCGAAAAAATGACAGGCGCGGCCACGATAGCAGGCGGATTCGCAGAGACCGGCGCCGGAGCATGGCTCGCGGCGCGCGGCCAGCCGGCGGCGTTCTGCGGCGCGACAACGCGCCGCAGGCGCAAAGGCTGGATCGTGCGCGACAGGGCGAGGCTCGAACACGTGGAAACCTCGGGATCGGCGAAATTCTCCATCTCGTCCAGGCCGTTCCTCACCCATGTGCAATGCGCCGCCCCCGTCAGCGCGGTATCGTCCAAAGTGCTCGTCGCGCCTCTTCAAGCCCACGCAGGCTCCGAAATGCTCAAGCCCATACCGATGGGCGTGCGGGGGGCGATCTGCGTTTCGCGCTTCGACAAGGAATGGGTAGTTCTCGCGACGGTATCGCGCACGACCCGCATAGTTGTTGAAGACGGGGAAACGCTCTCCGTCCGGCCGGAGGCGGCCGTGGCGTGGACCGGAGGAAGGCCGACGGGATTCTGCCCGAAGATCGGCGTGCTGGACATGCTGCTGCCACGCGGTCCGCGCAATCTGCTTCTCCATTTCCACGGGCCGTGCATCGTTTGGGCCGAAGGCGCGC
>JAFNRY010000123.1 GCA_017385345.1 Kiritimatiellia bacterium | reverse complement strand
GTGGAAAGCGTCTTCGTTCCCTGGTAATAGCCCTGCGTTCCGGCGAGCGTTCCTTCGCGGCACGACTGCGCGGCGCCGACGCCGAAGACGCAGCCGCCGTTGATCGTCACGGAATATCCGCTGTTCACGTCGAAGGCCTCTTCAGGATTGCTGAGGGTGAAGGCGTATATCCATCCGCCGTTGATCGTCACGTTGGCGTTCGAGTCGATCGCGTCGTTGCCCGTCGATGCGGCGTAGATACAGCCGCCGTTTATCGTCAGGTTTCCTGCGGTGTTGATGCAGTCGTCTGCGCAGTTCAACTCGATGACGCCGCCGTTGATGTCCATGGCGCTCTTCGACTCAAGACCTTCGCCGCCGTCGTTGGCGGTGTAGATGCGGATACGCCCGCCGTTCACGGTCACGCCGCTTTCCGCCTTGGCGCCCTTGGGATTGGAGTAGTCCACGTCGTCGCCGGAACCGCTGACGATGTTGGCGGAAGTCGTCGAGAGCGTCATCGAGGCGAGAGTGTCCTCGTCGGTGCGCGTCGCCGTGGCGAGCGAACCGTAGTATTTCTGCTTGTAATAGGTGCAGTAGACCTTCGAGCCGAGGGCCTGGCCCTGGATGTCGGGAGAGAAGGACGAATCCGTAGGAAGCGTAGATGCGTCGGACGCGCCGATGACGAGGTATCCGCCCGCGTTAATTAGCTTGCCGGCGTTGCCGGTCGCCTTGAGCTCGAACGTACCGCCTGTGATGGACATGACGCCGTTCGTACCGCTCGTTTTGAGACAGGCCGCGCCGCCGGAATCGAGGCAGGTTGTTATCGAATCCCAGTTCGTCTCGTCGATGTCGTCGGCGTTAACGAGGGATTCTACATAGACGTCGGTCGGGCCGCCGGTTACTTCGATGTCGAACACGCCGCCGGAAAGATACATGTTGTCCGCGCCCAGTCCGCGTCCGCATGTTCCGGTAGCGCGGACTCTGACCAGACCGCCGGAAATATCGAGGGTTCCAACTTTCACCGCATACGATTTGGAGGGATCGTAAACAGCGTAGGTTCCGCTGTTTATCATCGAGGACGTGTTGTAGGACGACGTGCCGCCGCTGGTTTTAGTCGAGGAAGTCAGCGTCACGTAGAAGTTGTAAACCGTCTCGTTGCCGTCGGCGTCCTCGTATTCGTATTCGAGCAGGTCTTCCGCATAGCCGCCGGACATTGTCGCGTCGATCGTTCCTCCCGACATGGAGAACGTCCCGTCGCCCTTGACTCCCTTCGAGCCGTTTCCGGACATTGCGAACTTTAGGACGCCGCCGGTCATCGAGCCGTCTATGGAGCCCTTGTCCATGGCCAGGCCGACCGCCTTTTCGCCGGCGAGCGAGATGCCGAGCATGCCGCCGGAAATCGCCGCGGCCATTTTTTTCGTCGCGAGGAAGATGCCGTTCTGCTTCTTGGAACCCGTAGCCGTCACGGAAAGGCTTCCGGCCAGCTGAGTGTAGTTTCCGGCCACATACACTCCGCAGGCGTTCTTCACGTCTTTTGTCATGGTCAGCGAGGTTTTGCCGCCTGCGAGCACGAAGTCTTTCGCGCAAACGACGCCGATCTTCTTTCCGGCGGTCGCGGTCGCCGCAAGCGTTCCCGGACCGCCCACCGTCAGCGTCGCCGTATTTGTCGCGACGACTGCCGTTTCCGACGACGACGTTATCGTGCTGTCGCCCGACAGCCACAACTGGCAGTCCACTTTGCCGCCGAGCGTCAGCGAACCCGTCAGCGTCGCGCCGGAGAGTGTCACCCGGCACGGCTTTGAAGCCGTTATCTCTACGTCGCCCTCTATCGTTCCGGACAGGACGAAGTCCGTGCCGACGGAGTCCGTCGAATAGCTTCCCGCCGCCGTCACCGCCGTTTTGGACGGAAACGCCGTCAGTTCAGGTCTGTCTGCCGCCAACGCGCTCGCCGCCACCGCGCAAGCCGCGCATAAAGCCGCTGTCTTGATATGCATATGCCGTTCCTCCATTTTATTGTCCGATCGTCGGCGCAATTTTAGCAAGGGTTGGAATGTCGAATGTCATGGCAATGTCATGGCGGAGTAAAATCTTGAATACATTGCAGTTCCGCATTTAGTATAATTTCGGTGCGTGAATACAGAAAAAAATGTCGGACCGCCTGCGCACGAGGGAAGGTTTCTCGCAGTAGTGATTTTGCTGCCGGCGGCGGCGATCGCCGTACTTGGCGTCTTTCTCGCGGGCGGCGTCATGCGCGACGCAGACAAGGATGAGAAGGAAGAGCTTGCCAGCCGGGCCGCGCTTCATTTAGGCGCCGTGCTCGGCTACGCCGAAATGTCCGGAGACTGGACCGCGTCTGGCGCGCCGCCCGGCAGGTCGGACATTTCTCCGGGTCGCCCAGACGAAGTCTCCGCATTCCCCAGGCCGAAACCGCCTAATGCGCCGCCGATGCGCTGGAGCAGGGATATGGCAGAGCGCCTGCCGGAGATATGCCGCAAAGTCGCGCAGTCCGGTTCCGGCGGGGAGGAGGTTTCCGTTTTCAGAATACTCGATGATTCCGGCAAGATCCTCTACGCTTCCCCGGCGTGGCCTGCGGAGCCCGGTATCAAAGGGACAGTTCCTCTTGCGCCGCCGCTCGGCGACGGCGTTCTCGAGACGGCGCGCCGCGACGGCGGCGCGGAGTTCCGCGAGAAAAAAAGAAACATTGCCGTCGCTTGCGCCGCAATCATTCTGCTGCTTGCCGCCGTCCATTTCACCGCAGGCGCCTATTTCATGCATCTGCGCAGGCACGAGAGGCGCGACGCCCTGAGAAAGGCGGATTTTTTCGATTGCGTTTCGCACGATTTGAAAACCCCGGTCGCAGGCATAAGGCTCAACGCGGAACTTCTCGCTTCGGGCAGGATGCCGGAAGAAAAGCGACGGGTTGCGATAGAGGCGATTCTTCTGGAGTCCGACAGGCTCGCTGCAATGGTCGGCAGATTGCTTGTCGCGCGCAGTCTCGACAGCGGCGCATACAGATATTCGATAGAGACAATCGATCTCGCGGCTCTTCTGGAATCTGAAAAACAGACTTTTGCGGCGGTGTCTGGCGGCAGGGTGTCCGTCTCGGCTCCGGTGCAGGAGGCTTTCGCAATGGCGGACTCGGGCGCCGTCCGCACGATTTTGTCCAATCTGGTTGAAAATGCCGTTAAATACAGCGAAGGTCCGATAGAAATTTCCGCCGCCGGTTCGCGGATTTTATGCCTCGACCGGGGGCCTGGAATTCCAGAGAAGCTCTCGGAGGCGGTTTTCGGGAAATATTTCCGCGTCAATTCTTCGCTGGCACAGAAAATCCATGGAACCGGTCTCGGTCTTTACATAGCGAAGACGCTCGCGCACGGCATGGGCGGCGATGTCAGATATGAGCCGCGAGAGGGCGGCGGCAGCATTTTCATTCTCGAATTGAAACCTGTTGGCCGGAAAGGACTGGCTTGATCCATGGCGGACGTGATACTTGCGGAAGACGACGATACTTTGAGGATGGCCCTGACGATCGCTCTGGAAAGCGAAGGTTATTCGGTTCGTGCGTGCGCCGATGGCGGGCGGGCTCTTGCCGCTTTTGAGGCAGCGCGGCCGGATCTTGTAATACTCGATGTCATGATGCCGGTGAAAAGCGGCTATGAAGCGTGCATGGAGATACGCAAGGCCGGCGGTGACGTTCCCGTGGTTTTTCTTACCGCAAAATCCAACGAGGAGGATGTGGTGCTCGGATTCGGGCTCGGAGCAGACGAGTTCATAGCCAAACCCCTGCGGCTCAAAGAGTTTCTCGCTCGCATTGCGGCGGTTTTGAAACGTGCCGGCGGAAGAAAAGGCGGAGACGCAGGCGGCACGGACGGTTCCGTTTTCAGAATCGGCGCCGCATTGGTCGATGCAAACCGTTTTACATTGACTGAAGATGGCGGTCGGCGGCATTCTTTGACCGTTCGGGAATTGGGGCTCCTCAAAATGTTTGCAGGACATCCCGGGGAAGTTTTGTCGCGCGATCAGCTTCTCGATACCGTCTGGGGAGCGACCTATCGCGGGACGACGCGGACGCTTGATCAGCATATTGTCCAGATCAGAAAGAAACTTGGCGAGTCGAGCCGTCTTGTGGAGACTGTGCGCGGCGCTGGATACAGATATCGCGGCTGTGCACAACTATGCACGCGGGCAATGGTATAATGCCGCCGGGAATACGGAAGCGGAAGAGAGATGGTCAAAGGGGAAATATCCAAAACGGCTGGAGGATTCGCTCCTGGGAGCCGTCTTGTATTGCTGATTTCCCACGAGATGAGTCTTTCGGGCGCGCCTCGGTCGCTTCTGCGCCAGGCTTGCTACATGCGCGATGCGGGCCTCAGGGTCGTCGTCTGGACGATGCTGCCCGGGCGGATGGAAAGCCGGTATGCCGATGAAGGTTTTCGCGTTGAAACCGTGAGCCCGGAAGACAGGTCGGTTCTGCGGCGGAGGATCGAGGACCTCGCCCCCGATTTGGCCGTCTGCAATACATTCAAGACATATAGATTTGCAGACGTTCTCGTTTCTTTGAGGATTCCCGCGATATGGTTCATCCGCGAGACGGGCGACCTCAGGACGCCGCTCGCCCACGACCGCGATTTCCGCCGCGTTTTTCTCGGGTTCTACAATCTCTACACGGTCTCGGAATATGCGCGCGGGATTATAGCGAAATACAATCCCAACGTGCGCTTTTTCAATAATTCCGTGGAGGATTCGTTTCGCGGATTCGCGCTGCCGGGCGAGGTTCTGCGCTTCGGGTTTATCGGTTCGACGGTCCGCCGCAAAGGCTTGCGCGAACTTCTTGCGGCATTTCGCGCCGCATTCGGCGACCGCTGCGACGTCGAGCTGCGCATAGCGGGCGCCGTCGATGGATCGGAGGAAGGCGAGTTGTTGCGGAAGCGGTATGCGAGTCTCGCATCGGTCGTCTGGCTCGGCGAGGTGACGGGCGAAAGCAAGCAGGCTTTTTTTGATTCCATCGACGTGCTGTGCATGCCGTCTCTCGACGAGCCTGCCGGATTGTCGCTTTTGGAGGGGGCCATGCAAGGGAAAGCCCTCCTCGCGACGGAAACCGTCGGCGCCGGCTACATCGTGGGCGAAGGAAACGGCAGAGTTGTTCCCGTCGCGGATCTTTCCGGCGGACTTGCCTATTTCGACGCGCATCGCGCGGAATTGCCGGCAATGCAGCGCGAATCTCGCAGGATGTATCTTCAATACGCGACGCCGGACCGCGAGCGAGCCGCAGTGTTGGAGATGGTCGAGCGTAATCTCGGCAATGTTCCGCCGGAACCGGCGCAGACGCGCTCCGTCCGCCAGTTTTTCAAGAAAACGGACGTCGATGCAGATCATTGGCGTTTCTATTTGTGGGGCGTCCCTGTGCTGACATGCCGCAAATGCAAACGAGTCAAGAGGTTCGCCAGGGTAATGCTGCGCCGTCTCGGCATCGACCCGACGCGATTCGGTTTCACCCCGGAGGAATAGCGTCATGGTGTCTGTCGTTCTTGTGAACTACCGCCAGGCGGCGCTTACGGAAGCGGCCGCGGATTCGCTTCGCAGGAATTCGTCCGGTATCGCTCTCCAGACGATTATTGTCGATAACGCTTCCGGCGACGGTTCGCTCGAACGGCTTCGCGCCAGTTGCTCCGATTGTATCGTTCTGGACTCCGGGGCGAACCGTGGTTTTCCCGCCGGATGCAACATCGGTATCCGCCGTGCGTTGTCCGACGGGGCGGATTTCGTTCTGCTTATCAACAACGACACGGAGGTCGAACGTGATTTTCTGCATCCGCTTTTAGACGCCATCGGCGACGGACGGACGATAGCAACGCCAAAAATCGTGTTTGCCGACGAGCCCGGCCGCGTATGGTACGGCGGCGGACACATCGACCGGACGCGCGGCGGTTTCTACCATGAAACGAATCCTGTGCAAGCGGACGAATCGCGCGACGTGACGTTCGCAAGCGGATGCTGCATGTTGTTTCCGGCAGCTTTCTTCAAGGACTGCGGCCTGCTGGACGAATCTTATTTCCTTTACTATGAAGATGCGGAACTGTGCCTTCGCGCCCGGTCGCACGGCTATCGCATCCGCTACGAACCGCGCTCGACCGTCCGGCACAAGATCGGCGCGACTACCGGAGGAGAGGAGTCGGCTCTTGCCGCGTACTACGGTACGCGGAACAGACTCGAGGTTTTGCGGCGGTACGGCTTTCCTCTCCGTGCGTTCGCGTTCGTCCTTGCTTCGCGGCTTGCGCGCTTGGTTTTTTCTCCGCACAGGCTGGCCAGGCTGTCGGGAATCGTTGACTTTTTCAGAGGCAGGCTGTCGAACAGAATCGTTGTGGATGGCGTGTTCGCCGGCAGGCGCGCGACGGGACTCGAGCGGTTCGCGGTCGAAACGCTCCGCGCTCTCAATGAAATCGTCGCGCCGGGCCGGATCGTGCTTTCGGTGCCGTGCGGCGTCAAGAAGGATGCGCTTCCGCCGTTCCGGAATATTTCCGTGGTCCGGAATGGTTTTCTGAGCGGCGCGCTTTGGGAGCAATTGACGCTGCCTCTGTTAGCCTGGCGGACGGGAGCCGAAATATTGAGCCTGACAAACACGGCGCCGTTGCTCCGGCCGGGTCTCGCCTGCCTGCACGACGTATTCTACATCAAGCATGCCGGACAGTTCCGCGCGACATTGAAGGGCAAGTTGTCGCGGCTCTGGCATCTGGCGAACTATCGCGCGATCGCGCGGGCGAGAAAGACGGTGTTCACGGTTTCGAATTGTTCACGGCGGCAGATATCGGAGTCGCTTGGCGTGGAGGAGGGGCGGATCGTCGTGCTTGGAAACGGCTGGGAGCATATGCGACGCATCGTCCCCGACAATGGCGTGTTCGAGCGCAATCC
>JAFNRY010000122.1 GCA_017385345.1 Kiritimatiellia bacterium | reverse complement strand
GTGCGCAGGCAGCTCATCTTGAAGACGGCCGAACTCAACGACCGCCGCAACCAGATACTGAGCGTCGCCTCCGCCTGGTTCGACAACGCGCTTTTCGGCAACGGCTTCTTCCACGGCGACCTGCACGGCGGCAATCTGATGACCGGAACTTCCGGCACGACGTTCATCGACTTCGGCAACTGCTCGCGCTTCTCGCCCGAAGAGCAGACCTCAATGCAACTGATGCTCGCGTGCGTCGTTTCCGGCGATACCGACCGCGTAATCAACAACTTCAAGGCGCTCATGCCCAAGGACGCCGTCAATATCTTCGACCAGAAGTTCCCCGCCGGCTCCGACGCGAGGAATCGTCTCGAGGCCGTTCTCAAGCGCGGCACTTCGCTGGACCTCATGTCGCGCGTGCAGGCGTTCATTTCGATTGTGCAGGGCGAGGACGTGCCCGTCCCGGCGCCGCTCCAGAACTTCGTGCAGAGCTACGTCCGTCTTGCAGACATCGTGGCGGATATCGACCGCACGGTGGCGGATCTCGAAATCGCCGCAGCCTCCATCTACTGCGACCTGCCCGAGGCCGGCAACGCAGAAGACGGTTCGCGCGCGGTCGCGCTCATGAAGAACTTCGCCAAGGCGTACATCGGCGATGCGAACACCTCCTACTCCAAAGAATCGGTCAGGGCCGCCGCGCGAGAATTCCAGAACTACGCGAGAACCGAAGAGGGCAAGGCGGAAATCAAAGCCTTGACGCACGACATCGGCCGCATCCGCAACGAACTCATGCCGCTTCTCGATCTGCTCCGCTGCACCCAGATGTACATGAGGTTCGACAACAACTTGACCAAGGCCAACGTCGATATGCCAGAGGGTTTCCGCCACATGCGCAATGTCCTCGAAGACATCGCGAAACTCGAAAAGGACGGCAAGATCCAGAACGGCCGAATTGTTTCCGATTCCGAAAAGGAACTGAAACTGTTCGACAATCTGGAAAAAAGCTTCGCCGCCGGCGCGGAAGGCTCCCTCGGCGATCTGATCAGGGCGATGTCAACCGAAGACGACAACGAATCAACATTCACCGGTCTTGCGGTGAAAAACGACAAGTCCGTGACCGACGTCTGCGTGGATGTAATCAGAAACTACGAGGATTCCCTCAAGAAGCCGGCCTTGAAAGAATTCGGCGTATTTGGCGTGATAGGGTTCGCGAGCCGTCTTTCGGACGCGTTCGAGGCAGGCAATGCTATGGCGACGCGCATGAAAAACGCCGGATCAGTCCTGGCCGAAAGGAATCGCGACCTGCCGCCGGGCGAGCGCCTTTCCGGGCAGGAGATGGCGACGCTTTCGCGCGCGACGTCTACTTTCCTCGTGCCGTCGCCGCGTCCCGACGCCGACGAGGACTGGGCCGGAAGCAAGGAAAAGCGCGCCGACATGCTCGCCGCCATTTCCTACAACCTTTCGCGCGCCGCCGAGGCCATGAAACTCAACCCGGGCGAAAGACTTTCCGATTCCGCGGTCTCCTTCTCGGCGCTCAACATGGGGCTCATCGACGCGGAACTCGTCGAATCCATCGCCGGCATGGATGAGGACGACTACAATACGCTCGTCACTGAAGCCCAACAGCTCGACGCGCAAAAAGGCGGAAACGAGCTTTCGACGGCGCTCGCCGCTCTGCGCGACGCCCAGGAACTGCTCGACAGGGTTTCGGCGGATGAATAAACCACCCAAGGCATTGCAATGGACGACAAACTGGACGATTTGATAGCAAAGTTTTCGCAGAACGCGGGACTTGAAAACATTCCGCCATCTGAAGGCATATGGAAATTCTCGGCCGACGGCAACGTTTTCGGCGTGACCGACGACGGCGCAGGGCGTGTCTGGCTCTTCGGCGAGATTCCTTTCGCCGATCCGGCGAAGAAAGACGCGCTCGTCAAGGCTGCGATGGAGGCGAACTACTTCCATCGCGGCACGGGCGGCGCCACGTTTTCGCTCAACCCCGACACCGGGGCGTTGACGCTCGTCGCGTCGAAGAGGCTGGACGCGCTCGACGAGGAGGCGTTCTTCGCGTTCGTGGAGAAGTTCGTCAACGCGTTGGCCGTCTGGAACGGCTTCTCGATCGGATCCGGGCCGCAGACCGAGCCGTCGGCTGAGCCGCAAGACGACGCGCCCGCCGCGCCGGCATTTGCATACGACGCCGGCTTCATGCAGGTATGACGCGGGAGAGGACAGTCTGAAACCACTGGAGGTCGATTGAGAAAAGGCGATAGTTTCCGGAAGATGAAGGCGCTGACGGCAAGCCTCGCCGCCGGGTTTCTCGCGTTTGCGCCGCTTGCGGCACAGGCGGGGTTCACCAAGACGCAGTCGATCACGGGCGGCGGTCACAAGACGCTGTACGACGGGACCATCTACATCGTCGACGACGACATCTCCGTAACCGCCGGTGCGGGTCAGAGTGCGTACACGGTGAACGAGAACGCGACGACGGTTCTCTACATCCCCGCCGGAAAGAAATTGACGCTCAAGGGCGGCGCTGGTTCCGGAATCACGGGTGCAGGCGCCGGGCTGGAGATCCCGTCAAGTTCAACCCTGATCGTCGTAGGCGGAGGAACGCTTGTCGCAACGGGCGGCACTGGCGGCAACGGTGAAAGCGGCGGGGACGGCGGCAATGCCGAGGTCATAGACGATGACGACGACCCGCACGACGAGTGGGGCCATGCTGGCAAGGGCGGCTCGGGCGGTTCTGGTGGCGGCGGTGCCGGTGCCGGCATCGGCGGCAAAGGAGGCGCGGGCGGCGCAGGGCGCGACGAACCGGAAGCGGACTGGCTTGACACCGACGGCTCCTGGACGTATAGAGGCTACAATGGTTACATCGGAAACTCCGGCAACGTCGGCAATTCCGGCGGGAAACTCTACGTGCTGGGCACGGCAAACGTGACCGCAACCGGCGGTTCCAAGGGGGCAAATGGCGGCAACGCCGGCTCGTCAGGGTCGTTTGCCAGAGAGTACTGGTTTTATTCGTATCGCGCCGGCGGCGGCGGCGGCG
>JAFNRY010000121.1 GCA_017385345.1 Kiritimatiellia bacterium | reverse complement strand
GCGGACTTCAGGCGAGCTGGGCCGCCGCGCTTGTGAAGGGCGTCAGCGAGGTGCGGCTTGAAGTGCCGTGGTGCTGCGACCTCGGCGGACGGGAAGTCGGCCGGATGGGCGGGTGGCGTCCGAAATGGCATCCGACGCTCGGCTACTACGATCCCGTGAACATGGCGAAGCGCTTCCCCAAGGAAATGACGAAGACTGTCGCAAGGTCCGCCCTCGGCGACTACATCGCGCCGCCGTGCGGACACGCCGTGCTCTTCAATGCGATGAAGGGCAAGAAGTCGGTCGAGTTCGTCCAGGGAGGAGACCACTACGGCGATCCCGAAAAAGAAACGGAAGTTGCAATCGTTTCTTTCTTTTTTTTTGCGCTTCATGCCTGTAAACATTGGGCGAAATGCGAATTTCGGCATTGGCGGAAAGAAACGCAAACGGCAAAAGTGCGTTTATCGTGTTTTACACTGTTCATGTTCTTTGACAACCGGAAAAGCCTCTACGGAGGCAAGACGCAACGGGCGGCAGGCGCGCCGCACCGGGCGATACGACCGGGCGGTTTGCAAGCCCGGAGAGGGCGCCGATGCAAGTCTCATGCGGCTCGACGGCGAGTCGCATGAGACCCGGCGGCGAGCCGCATGCGAGCCGGAATGAGGCTTCATGCGAGCCGGGGAAAGGTCACAAGGGAAGCGACGAGGACCCGTAAAAGACGCGCTTATCCATTACTACTTCACCGGCGAAACGCTTTCGATTCCGAAGACTGCGCAGATCGCTTTCGACTGCATCAAGCCGTCAATCGACAAATCCAAGACGAGACAGGCCAGCTACGCTTACAAATTCGTGAATAATTCTGAAACAATTGGTGACAAATTATCCAACAATTTTTTAACAAAGCAAGGGCAAGGGTCAAGAGCAAGGGTCAAGAGCAAGGTACCCACCCCCGGTGGGGGTGGGCAAAAAATGGATTTTGAAATTGCAAAATCCGCCCCCCCGCCCCCGCCCCCGGCTTTTCCTTCGCTCGATTCGGTCGTGGCGTTCTCGGCGCATACCGGCATCGCCGAAGCGTTCGGCCGGTGGTGGCATCGCGAAATGACGTTCCGCGACTGGAAACTATCCGACGGCTCGGGCATCGACGAGCGCAACTGGCGCGCCGTTCTGCGGGCGTGGTGGCGCAACGTGAAGCCCGGCGAGTTGAAGGACATCGAGGCCGAAGAAAGCCGCGAAGCAGAAGTCAAGGCCGCCGCAAATCGCGTTTGGACCGCGCAAGACTGGGACATCTGCGCAGAGCGCTGCCGCCATTTCGACGCGGAAAAACTCGTCTGCCGCGCGAGTTGCAAGACGCCGCCGAAGAGACAGACGCCGCCGATCCCGCCGCAGAAGTGCGCCGCTTTCGAATGGCTGCCGGGCGGCGAAGAAGCATACAAGCGCGAAAACGAAGAGTTCGAGCGCCAACTTGGCGCCGCCGCCAAAATCCTCGGCATCAAAACACCAACCAATTCCGCAACGCTGTCGCGCAACTAATAGCGCGATTGATAGCGCGGCGGGTGGGGGACCGTGGGGAGGTTCAGCGCCGTACGGCGGGTGGCAATGTGGTATAATTGAAGCCGACGAGCGAAACGGAAACAATCCCGTTTTCTCCAAAACAGAAAGGTCGAAACGATGCAAAGTGAAAGCGTCTCGCTGCCCGTGAACGTGCGCCGTTATGCCAAATACCTGCTGGTAATGGCGGGTCTCGGAGGATTGCTCTACGGAGTGGATGTCGGCGTGATCGCCGCGGCGCTGCCGTACATAGAGCGCACTTCGACGTTTACGCAGGATCAGATCGGCTGGATCGTAGGCATGGCGCTTTGGGGATCTCTTCCGTCGTCGCTCGTCGCGGGGCTTCTCGCCGAGTGGTTCGGACGCAAAAAGATGATCGTCGCCTCCGCGCTCCTGTTCCTCGTTTCCATCCCCGTGATATGCGCATCCGGATTCTTCGAGGGAGGCAATTTCTGGATGATGGTTGGCGGGCGCGCGATGCAGGGCGCGGCCGCCGGCCTCTTCGGCGTGATCGTGCCGATGTATCTCGCCGAGTGCCTCGACGCCGATTCACGCGGCAAGGGCACCGGCATGTTCCAGCTTCTACTGACCATGGGGCTCGTGTTCGTCGCGATCGTCGGGTTTTGCGTCGCCTATTTCGCGGGGGACGCCGCGAAGGAAGTCGCCGAGAAGGCGGCCGCGGCCGGCGCGCCCGCGGAAAAAGCCCTCGCCGCGACTTTCGCGGACATCAAAGGCTGGGTCGGGCAGGCCCGCGTCACGTCCTGGATCCACGCGTGGCAGACGATATTCCTCGTCTCCTGCATCCCCGGAATCGTCCTTTTCGCTGGCGCGTTCCGCCTGAAGGAATCGTCCCGCTGGCTCTACAGGAAAGGCCGCAAGGACGAAGCTCTCGCAGCGCTTGCCGCCAACAACGGCGAAGAGAAGGCAAAGGAGATCCTCGCAGAAATGATCGCCGCCGACGAGGCGGACGCCGCAGAAAAGGCGAAAAACGCCGCGGCGACAGATTCGCTCCTCCAGAAAAAATACGTGATTCCGTTCATACTCGCCGTCGTGATTCTCGCCTGCAACCAGACCACGGGCATCAACTCGGTGCTGAACTACACCGTCACCATATTCCAGAAGACCGGCATGCAGGGCGCGTTCGCCAACGTCTCGGACGTCGCCATAAAGATCATGAATTGCGTGATGACGGTCGTCGCCTGCGCGCTCGTGGACAAAAAAGGCCGCAAGTTTCTGCTGAAGCTCGGCACCGGCGGCATCATAGTCGGGCTGTGCGGCGTCGGCACTATATTCCTCGCCATATCGAAAGCCTGGGTGGCGCCCTCCATGGCGACGGGCGTGCTCGCGACGATGTTCTTCTTCATGTTCATCGGCTTCTACGCCGTAGGCCCCGGCGTCTGCGTGTGGCTGGCCCTGACGGAGCTGATGCCTACCCGCATACGCGCCAACGGAATGGCGATAGCGATGATCATCAACCAGGGCGTTTCCGCCGGCATCGCGACGGTATTCCCGAGATGGTGCGCGGCGACGAACGACGACGGCACGGTGTTCTTCGTACTCGCCGGCTTCACGGTGGTGTATTTCATCACGGCTGCGTTCTTCCTGCCCGAAACGAAGGGACGCACCCTCGAACAGATCGAACGGTATTTCACGACCGGCAAAATGCCGGAAGACGCCTAAGTGACGATCCGTTTCCTCGGAACCGGCACGTCGGTGGGCGTGCCGCAGATCGGGTGCTGCTGCCCGGTATGCACTTCGGACGATCCACGCGACAAGCGCAGGAGATGCTCGATATACGTCGTGTCGTCGTCCGGCGGAGCCGTGCTCGTAGATACGCCTCCGGAATTGAGGCTATCCTGCATCGAGTACGGCATATCGAAGGTTGACGCGCTGCTTCTCACCCACGCCCATATGGACCACGTCGCCGGATTCGACGACGTACGGCGCTTCAACACCATAAACGGCGGCGTTCCGCTGGTCTGCCGCGCATTGCCGGAGACGGTGGAGCAGATGCATAAAATCTTCCCGTACATCGGAATCCAGAAAGGCGAAAGAGGATTGTTCAGGCCGCAGGTGGATTTCGAATCCGCCGACGAAGGCGAACCTTTCTCCATGTGCGGAATGGAGATCGAGGCGCTGCGCGTGGAACACGGCTTCCCTTGCTGCGGC
>JAFNRY010000120.1 GCA_017385345.1 Kiritimatiellia bacterium | reverse complement strand
GGGCGGTTTTCCGGTTTTTTCGCAAGACCGGCCATGATCCGTTCCGCGAATGAACACGACTTTTCATGCAACGGAGCCGGCGGTTTGTTCCTTAGCTGGTCTTCGATTGCGCCTCGCACAAACGGTGGTTCGCCGCAGATGCTTTCGTACGCCATCGCCGCGAACGAGTAGATGTCTTGCTCTTTCATGGGCGGGTCGCCGTCGAGTTGCTCGGGGCTCATGTAGAGAAGCGTACCCGACGACATTCTGCCCGTGACGCGCGTCATCGTTTCCTGTATTTCGCGCGCGATGCCGAAGTCGAGAATGAACGGATGTCCGTCTTTGCGTATCATCACGTTTGCGGGCTTTACGTCGCGATGGACCACTCCTTCTCCGTGCGCATAGTCCAGCGCGGCGGCGATCGGTTTTAGAATCTTTGCCGTCTCCTCCCCGGATAGCCTGTCTTTCCCGGCGAGGTAATCATCCAGCGTCAGTCCCTCGATGTAGTCCATCACGAGGAACGGGTTGCCGTCGTTCTCCTCGAACGCCCGCAATGTGACGATGTTCGGGTGCGTCAATTTCATCGCAACGAGCGCTTCGTCTTTCAATTGGCGGTATGCGCGTTTGTTGCTTGCGAAAATGCTCGGCAGCATCTTGATGGCGAAGAGCTTGCCGTCGAGCTGCATGTCTTTCGCGAGCGATACGCTCCCCATCCCGCCGTGGCCGAGCTGGCGGACGACGCGATAGCGGTTTGCAAGAAGTTGTTCTCCGTCTAATGGATTTCTTGTCGTTCCGTCGTTAAAGTTTTTTTCGTTCATTGACATTTATCGAGGCATGGCAATACCGAGCGCAGACGCCTTGGTGGAGTTCGCCCGGATGAGATTCTCCAGTCTCTCGCGTTCGAGCGGGTGGGTTGACTCGACGGCGTCATTCCCCTGCTGCTGCGCCAGCACATAGTGCCAAAACAGGGTTCCTTCATAGACGTACTCGCCAAACGGAGTCGCAGCGGTTATCGACGATGCAAATGAATCGGCTTCTCGCTCGTGGTTACGCGCAATTTCCAGGTTCGTGTCATAGTAGTTCGGTCCGTTAACATGCCTGAGACAGATGTGCCCCATTTCGTGCGCCAGCACGCCGATTATCATGCCGGCCGACACTGCCTGCGCTTTCGTCTGGACCCCGGGGAGGGTGAACGTCTCGTCGAGTCCGCAGCCGGTCATTATGTCCATCGCCATCTTGCGCGACATCATGCCGTTGTTGTCGATCGTTTTTGCAAAACGCGAGGCCGTTCCCGGGCGCCCGCACATATCCACCGCGACGGCCAGCGATGCAAGCCGGGAGAAGCGTACGGCTCCTCCGTAGAACACAATGACATATCCGTCCCCATCCGGCGCTTGCGCGGCATATGCATTGATCTGGTCGTTGTCGCTCAGATACTGGAACCTTACTTTGGACGCCGAGGCGTTGTAGCTTTCGTTCGTCCTGACGTGCATCGAGCCGCAGACCGCATCACGCCACAGGAGGAATTCATCCATTGTCGGCGTAAGATATGCTACAGCCTGTGATGTTGCGTCGAGTCGCGTCGCAGCGGCGGCCGACGGCCGTCCTTCGCCGGCTCCCGCTCCGCTGCGCAGATCTTTCATGCGTGCGACAGTCTGTCGCCTGAATTCCTCCATGCGCGTCATATTTGCAGTTTCCTCTCTGTTTCAACCACGTCCGTCTATTTTTTGAGCACGATGCCCATGGCAGCAGCTTTTTCGGAGTTGGCGCGCACGAAGTTCTCGAAGCGCTCTTTCCACAACGGATGGCTGCCGCCGGAGCCGGAAACGTCGTCGGACTGTTTGGCGAGTGCGTACGACCAGAAAAGCGTGCCGGCGAACATGTATTCGCCGAACGGACTTGCGCTTATGACCGACGAGGCGAAGGAGTCGGCCTCGCGCTCCTGGTTGCGGCTTATTTCCAGGTTGGGTTTTCCGGCAAACGATAGCAGATGTCCCAGCGCGTGGTGCCCGCATTCGTGGGCGATTACATATGCAATCGTGCCGGACGAATAGGATATCGCGCGCAGGCGCGTCTTTTCGTCCGCGATGGCGATC
This sequence comes from Kiritimatiellia bacterium, assembly GCA_017385345.1. GTDB lineage: Bacteria > Verrucomicrobiota > Kiritimatiellia > RFP12 > UBA1067 > UBA1067. Next base: position 203 of record JAFNRY010000120.1, on the reverse strand, counting down.
GATAGTCCGTTGTCTGCAATGAACTTCGCGCATTCGTTCGCATTGCACCTCGAGCAGAACGAGCGCGGCATGGCGGCGACCAGCGTTTTGAGCATGCCCGCGTGTCCGGCGTCCTGGAGCGCGGCGGCAAGGCCGACGAGACGGGCGTAGCGCGCCGCGCCGCCGAAGAACGTCGTGCGGAACGCAATTCCCTTTTGGCCGTC
>JAFNRY010000119.1 GCA_017385345.1 Kiritimatiellia bacterium | reverse complement strand
GGTCATAGGTCGCGGCCTGATCGGCGGGTCGGTGGAAAAGGCGGCGAGGAGGGCCGGGCACGACGTGCGCATCTTCGCCGGGCGCGGTCCGTCGCCGGACGTCTCCGGCGCGGACGTCGTTGTGGTGGCGACGCCTCTGTCGGCGGTCGTCCCCGCCGTGGAGGCGCTCGCGGCGGGCGGAACCCTGAAGGACGGCGCGGCCGTCGTCGATATAGCCGGCGTGAAGTCGCCGGTGTGCGCGGCGCTTTCGAAGTATGCCGCCGGCAGGTGGCGCTTCGTAGGCGGCCACCCGATGGCCGGAAAGGAAAGAACCGGCTACGCCAACTCGTGCGAGTCGCTTTTCGACGGCGCTTCGATGATTCTCGTTCCCTATCCGCAGACGCCGGAGGAGACGATGCGCTCTCTCTCGGAGTTCTTCCTCTCGCTCGGCTTCGGCCGCATCGTCCGCACCACGCCGGAGCGCCACGACGAAATGATCTCCTTCACGAGCCAGCTCTGTCACTTGATGTCGTCGGCGTACGTCCGCGACAGACTCGCCCCTCTGCATCCCGGCTATTCCGCGGGCAGCTTCCGCGACATGGTGCGCGTCGGCGCGCCCGATCCAGCCGTCTGGACGGAGCTGTTCCTGGCGAACGCGAAACCGCTCGCCGGCGTTCTGGGACGGTACATTGCGAGGCTCGAGGATTTCAAAAGCGCGATAGAGGCCGGCGACGCGCGGAGTCTCGCCGCGATGCTCGAAGAGGGCGCGGCGGCGAAGGCGGCGCTCGCGGCGGCGACGGCCGCCGCCGCGGATCCGCGAAAGAAGGAGACCGCCACATGACGCTGAAAAAACTGAAACTCGACATATACGGCGAATCGCACGCCCCGCGCATCGGCATGAGGCTCGAAGGCTTTCCCGCCGGCGCCCCGGCGGACCTCGCCGCGCTGCAGGCCTTCATGGAGCGCAGGGCTCCGGGACGCGACGCCCTCTCCACCGCGAGAAGAGAGCCGGACGTTCCAGTCTTCACCATAGGTCTGGCGGACGGAAGGACGACGGGCGGCGTGATCGAGGCGTACATCGCCAACACGGACACGCGCAGCGGCGACTACGAAAGGACCGTCCCGCGGCCCGGCCATGCGGACTGGCCGTCGTGGGCGAAGACGGGGCGCATACCCCCCGGCGGCGGCGCGAACTCCGGCAGGATGACCGCCGCCATGTGCATTGCGGGCGGGCTGTGCATCCAGGAGCTCGCAAGGCGCGGCGTTTCCGTTTCGACGAGGATGGAATCCGTCGGCGACATACAGGCCGCGAAGGCGGAGGGCGATTCGGTCGGCGGCGTCATTGAATGCACCGTCAAGGGCCTGCGCCCCGGCGTCGGCGGGCCGATGTTCGACGGACTGGACGGCGCCATAGCCTTCGCCGTGTTCGGCGTTCCCGGCGTGAAGGGGGTGGAGTTCGGCAACGGCTTCGGCGCGGCCTCGCTCAAGGGCTCGGAGAACAACGATCCGTTCGCGATCAGGGACGGAAGGGTGGTCACGCTCTCCAACAGGCACGGCGGCGTCCTCGGCGGGATGGCGAGCGGGATGGATGTAGTCTTCCACGTGGCGATGAAACCGACGCCTTCGATCTACAAGCCGCAGAGGAGCGTTGATCTGGCGAAGATGGAGGAAACGGAGCTTGTGGTGCGCGGGCGGCACGATCCCTGCATAGCGCTGCGCGCGATGCCTGCGATCGAGGCGGTGGCGGCGATCGCCGTGCTGGACGCGCTGCTGGCTGAGGAGAGCGGCGTGGAGTTCGCGCCGGCGCGGCCCGGCGGCGGAATCGACGAGGAGTTCATCGCGGGGCTGCCGAACATAGTCGTCGATTCGAACGTCGCCGCCCTGCATCCGGCGATCGCCCGCAAGGCGCTGTTCGTCCTTCCGGCCGGCGAGGAGAACAAGACGCCCGCGACGGTGGCGCGGCTGTGGGAGGCTTTCGGGAAGGCCGGCCTCGGGCGCAAGGACTGCGTGACCGCCGTCGGAGGCGGCGTGACCGGCGACCTGACCGGCTTCGCCGCGGCGACGTGGATGAGGGGGATCGACTGGATAAACGTTCCCACGACGCTGCTTTCGATGGTGGACGCCTCGTACGGCGGGAAGACGGCGTGTGACCTGCCCGCCGGCAAGAATCTCGCCGGCGCGTTCCATCCGCCGCGCCGCGTCGTCATCGACGCCGGCTTTCTGGAGACTCTGCCGCCGGAACGCATGGCCGAAGGGCGCGCGGAGATGATAAAGCACGAGATAATCGGCGCCCTCGAGCCGGGCGACGCCTCCCGCGCGCCGGACGCGGAGGAGATACGCCGCAATCTTGCCGTGAAGATCGGAATAGTGAGGAGCGACCCGATGGAAAGGACGGGGGAGCGCGCGAAGCTCAACTGCGGCCACACCGTCGCGCACGCGCTCGAAAAGGCGACCGGCTACGGAATCTCCCACGGCGCGGCCGTCGCGATCGGATGCGTCGAGGAGGCGCGCCTCGCCGAACGCCTCGGCCTCGCAAAGGCGGGCTGGGCGGATTCGCTCGCGGAGCGTTTCGCCGCCGCCGGCCTGCCTGTTGCGCTCCCGGAAGGCGTTGCGTTCGAGTCGCTCCGGCCCTTCATGAAGAGCGACAAGAAAAACGAAGGCGGCAAAACCGTCTTCGCCCTGCCTTGCGGCCCCGGCGACGTGAGAATCGCCGCGTTTTAAAAAACGAAAAGCGGCGGCGGTTTCCCGCCGCCGCCGCTTCTCGCGCGTTTCGCGTCCGCGCTTCTACTTCGCGTTTCCGCCGGCCGCGAAGCCTTCGACGCCCGCCGCGGCGCGGGCCGCCGCCAGGACGTTTTCCACCGTGAACCCGAACTTCTCCGCAAGCACTTCGCACGGAGCGGACGCGCCGTAGCGGTCCATCGTCACGTACCTCGTCGTCGCCGGATCGGCGGCGAACCTGTCCCATCCGAAGCGCGCGCCGGCCTCGACTATGACGCGCCGCTTCATGAACGACGGCGTCGCGCTCTCGCGCCAGCCGGTGTTCTGCGCAAGGAACAGCTCCATGGACGGCATCGACACGACGCGCACGCCGCGGCCCTCGCCAGCGAGCGTCTTCGCCGCTTCGAGCGCGAGCGAAACTTCCGAGCCGGTCGCAATGAACAGGATCGTCTTCGAGTCCTGCGGGCCGCTTTCGTACAGGCAGTACCCGCCCTTCGCCACGCCTTCGTGGCGCACGCCGTCGAGCACCGGCACGTTCTGGCGCGTCGTCAGCAGGCACGTGGGCCTGTCTTCGCAAAGAAGCATCTCGACGATCGCGTACGCCGTCTCGCGCGGATCGGCCGGACGGAACGTGACGACGCCCGGCATGGAGCGCAGCGAGGCGAGCTGCTCCACCGGCTCGTGGGTCGGGCCGTCCTCGCCGACGTAGAAACTGTCGTGCGAAAGGAAGAACATCGACGGCAGCTTCATGAGGGCGGCGAGGCGCAGGGCCGGCTTGATGTAGTCGCTGAAAACGAAGAACGTGGCTCCGTAGCCGCGCAGGCCGCCGTAGGCCGTCAGGCCGTTGGCGATCGCGGCCATGGCGAGTTCGCGCACGCCGTAGTGGATGTTGCGTCCCGAGAAGTCGCCCGGGGCGACGTCGCCCATTCCCTTGAGGTACGTCTTGTTGCTCGGCGCGAGGTCGGCCGAACCGCCGGTCAGCCCCGGGCAGAGCGGGGCGAGCGCGTTGAGGACTTCGCCGCATACGTTGCGCGTCGCCGCCTTCGAGCCGCTTTCGTATTGCGGCAGGGCCTTGACGAGATCGAGGTAGTCGGCCGTCTTCGCCGCCTTGCCGCCGGCCTTCTGCGCTTCGCGCCGCCATCTTTTCGAAAGCCGCCGCATGAGCGCGGCGCGCTCCGCGAACATCCCGTACACGCTTTCCGGCACGAAGAAGCTCTTGTCCGGGTCGAAGCCGAGCGCCGTCTTCAGGCCGCGCGTCTCCTCGGCGCCGAGGGGGGAGCCGTGGACGCCCGCGCTGTCGTGCTTCGTCGGCGCGCCGCAGCCGATGTGCGTCCTGGCGATGACGAGCGCCGGGGCGCCCGCCGTCTTCGACGAGCGCCGGAACGTCGCCGTCAGCGCCGCGATGTCGTGCCCGTCGCACGTATAGACCTTCCAGCCGTACGCTTCGAACCGCTTCTTCGTGTCGTCGGCCATGGCGATTGCCGTCGAGCCTTCTATCGTTATGCCGTTCGAGTCGTAAACGAGGACCAGCCCGTCGAGTTTCAGGGCGCCGGCGAGGCTGCAGGCCTCGTGCGACACGCCTTCCTCCATGTCGCCGTCGCCGCAGAACACCCACGTCTTGTTGGAGGACGCCGCCTTCTTAGCCGCGAGCGCCAGCCCGACGCCCATCGCCACGCCCTGGCCGAGCGGCCCGGTCGTCACTTCGACGCCGGGTATCGCGCCGCGCTCCGGATGGCCGGCGCACCGCGCGCCCCACTGGCGGAACTCCTTCAACTCGTCGAGCGTCGGCCCGTTCCCGAGCGCCCCGTTCCCGGAGGCGAGGTTCGCGAGGGCGTAAACCAGGCTGCTCGCGTGGCCGCCCGAGAATACGACGCGGTCGCGCCCCGGCCACGCCGGATCCGCCGGATCCGCCTCGAGGAAACGCAACCACAGCGTCGCCGCCATGTCCGCCATGCCGAGCGGCGCCCCGGGATGCCCGCTGTTTGCGCGGTCAACCATGTCTGCACAAAGGCAGCGAAGCGTGTTCGCCGCCAACTTCACTTCTTCGTCTGTAGCTTTTCCCATGACGCGCCTATTATACCACACGCCCGTCCGGAAAATATTTTTTCGATTTTCCCCCTTGCGGGGGACGCGGCCTTGTGGTAGAATGAGGGCAAAATCTGAGGAGGATGAAGCATGATGAACGTAGAAACATTGAGGAAAACGCTCTGCGCGGGTGCGGCGCTCGCCGCCGGTTGTGCATTCGCCGCCACCACCACCACCGAGACGTTTGAAAGCGCAACCGCGAACGAATTCAGCGTGAGCGGATGGACGGGCGACGGCCTCGTCATCTCCGATACGATTTCGTCCGCCCCGGTCGGTGGCTTCCCGGCGAAAGACGCGGCCCACACCAAGGCGCTCTCGATCGACGGCGAGGTGACGTGCACGGCTTTGACCAGCGCGATCCAGTCCAATTTTCTCCTTTATCTGGACGAGGCGAGCGAAGAGCTGGATTCTCTGACCGGCGCCCAGATCGCGATCGCGGCCGGCACTTCCGAGACCGCCGGCAGCGTTCCCTTGATGCTCTGGTGCAAGAACAAGAGCGGCACGGCCGACTGGTATAATGTCGGCACCGTGGCATTGAGGGCCTGGCATCATGTCCAGTTCAAGTTCGATTATGCCAACAAACTCTGCCAGGTGAGCATCGACGGCATGCCGGTCGTCAGCACGTACGGCTATCTGGAGGGCGCAACGTCCAATGCTTCCGCTAACGGCGCGTGGTACAAGCTCGCCAACGAGAGCAAGTCGTCGATCGGTTCGATTTCGTTCGTCGGCTCCGCCAAGACGGACGATATGGTCTTCAACACCGTGGCCGCCGATGTGGTTAGCGGCACCAACACGGCGTTCACGCCGACTGGCGTCTCCGGCACGTACACGATTCCTTACGAGACCCTCACCAAGTACGGCGTCACGGCCGAGACGATCACTACCGCGAAACTCGGTTCTTCCGGACGCACGGTCTGGCAGTCGCTCGAATGCGGTCTCGACCCGGATTCCGATGTCCAGTTCGCCGCTACGGATATGACGCTCGCTTCCGGCGGTGTTCCCACGATTGTCTTCCCCGGCAGCGTCGGCGCGAAGAACGGCATTACGCCCCGCTACTCCGTGAAGGTGCTGGATGGAAACAAAGACGTGACAGAGAGCTACAACATCGGCACCGCGACGAACGGTACCGCATCCGGAACGGTCAAAGTGACCGTGACTGCCAAGAGCGGCGCGACCGAACCCGCCGTCGTCAAGTATGTCGTGACGGCGTCCGCCACGCCCAACAACAACTGATTTCTCGAATTGAAGAAAGAAAGGAAAACGGAAATGAAGAAGTTTTCTCTTATGGCCGGCGCGGGGCTTATCGCGACCGCCGCGTTCGCAACCCCCGCCTGGGTCGAGTTCTCCACCGGGCCGGAAAAAGATACGTACGCGGACGGAACGCAGGTCGCGGACGGCGAAATCTACGCGCTCGTGTTCGTGAAGGGCGAGGCGTTCGAGGGCATCAACCCCGATGGAACGACTGTCGATCCTGAGGACAAGATTGTCTGCCGCGCGGCTGTCGCCAAGGACGGCGTATGCCCTAAAATCACCTATGTCATCGATCCCAAGGTTTCAACCGGGGATGGCGAGGTGGTCGAAGAGTACACGGGCGGACGCTTCGAGGTTTATCTCTTTGATACGCGCGTCAACACGTACGACGAGAAAGGCATTCTTACTGGCACGACGGTCGGCCTAAAGGAGGGCGGAACGGTGTATTCCGGCTGGGGCAAGGTGGCCGCCGAGATCAAGACTTCTTCGACGGTGGCCGCCGCCGGCGCGACAGCCGTATCGACCGCGACCGAGGTCGTGGACGCCGCCGCCGTCAAGCCCGTCGTCACCGCCTTCGATCTCGATGAGAAGGCCGGCCTCGCCTACATCAGGGTCGCCAATACGAAGCCGTTCCTCAAGTACGCCATCCTCGCCAAGAAGTCGATTGGCGGAACGGAGGAGAAATTGTTCTGCTCGGGCGTCCAGGGCGTCGCTAACGGCGAACTGACGCTCGTCTATCGCGACGATCCCGAGGACAGGTACTACTTCTTCAGGGTCGTGCGCAGCAAGTAGGAAACCATCGGCCGTCAAATTATTCCGGAGGAAATGCAAATGAACAGGAAAACGATTGTTACAGCGGTGGCGATGCTCGCGTGCGGCGCGGCTCTTGCAGCCGTAGAGACCACCAATACGCTTTGCCGCATCAAAATCGCCAGCAGCAGCAAGGAGACGATCCTTTCGATCCCCTTGATCACTGTCGGCACGGACGGTTCGGCGTCGCCGACCATAGACGTGACCAAGTACGTGTTGACCGATGGCCTGCAAAACGGCGACAAGCTTCTTTTGAAGCATGATGGCGTTTGGGAAACCTGGAAGTTCGATGGTACTGCATGGAGCGGGGGCAAGACAGTTTCGGGTGATACGGTCACCACCTCCAGCTCGACGCTCCCTCTCGGCGATTGCATTTGCCTGATTCGCTCGAATCCGTCGTCAACAATCTACCTTTACGGCGAACTTCCGACAAATTCCGCCAAGGTTCAGACGGCTTCGAAGGGTGTCTGGACGATGCTCGGGAATGTCAAGCCCGTGTCTGTCGAGCTCTCCGGGTTTACCGAAAAGTGCACCGTCAAACCCGCCGCGGGCGATATCATTTATCTCGCCAACTCGGGCGCGACGAAACAGTACACATACAAGGATTCCAAGTGGCAATATCAGGATTGGAGCAATCCACAGGAGACCACGGTTGTAATCCTCGGGACGCCGCATACCGTGAAAACCGCTTCATGGGTTGATGGCTCCACGGACAAGATACCCGCAGGTGCTGGTTTCTGGTATGTGCGTTCCGCCGACAGCGCCTTGTCTGTAAATTGGAATTGACAAAATTGGGATTGACAGCGGAAGCGTGCGTATGGTAGAATTGACTTCATGTTGATGAAACATGAGCAAAAAGGGATGACGATGAAAAACAAACTGTTGGTCTGTGCGGCGGTTGTGGCCGTCGGCATGGTTGCAAATGCCGGGGTTCTCTACTGGCAGGTAAATGATTCGCCAACGTCATTGGCAGATGTCAAAAATAATCCTGCGGCCGATAATGTGACGGCTGCTTTCAATGGCTGGCAGTACGCTACACTCGTGCATTATAATAGTGAATTGGCGAGTGGTAATGGTACGGCTTCCCAGGCGAATCCCCCGGCAAAAACTGAGGACGGTCGTACAGTGCTGTCATCGACCAATCCTTCCGGTGTATCAAACACGATATGGACAAAAGGCGACGAGAGTCCCTATGGCGCAAGCATTGACAGTTATTCCTCCGGCGTGTTTTATATAGAACTGGTAAGCAGCACCGGCAATATTGTCGGACGTTCCCAAGCGTTGACATGTTCCGCAGCAAAGGATCTTGCTCAATTTGAGACCCTGTCCGAGGCTCAGATGGCAATGAAGGTTTGGAACGGCGGCAATACGTACACGGCGGTTCCCGAGCCGACGAGCGGTCTTCTCATGCTGCTCGGCATGGCGGGGCTTGCTCTCCGTCGTCGCAAAGTCGCGTAAGGTATTCGCAAACGCGCGATGCAATGGAGCCGGTTTTTACAGCCGGCTCCTTTGTTTTGCTTTACGCGCAATATTCGTCATTGACTTGCAAGAGCTGTGAATGATAGAATATGCGCACTTGGCGCGGGTTTGTAGCTCAACTGGACAGAGCGACGGTTTCCTAAACCGTAGGTTCCGGGTTCGATTCCCGGCAGACCCACCAGAGTTTTGCAACGATTAATGGTATAATTCGGGAATGGGAAAGGTCATAGCCATAGACGGGCCGGGGGGCGCCGGCAAATCCACGGTTTCGCGCATAGTGGGCGAGAGGCTCGGTTTTCTCCATGTCGATTCGGGGGCGTTGTACCGCATTGTCACCTGGCAGTGTCTCGAGCGCGGGGTCGATACCGGCGATCCCGCGGCGATTGCCAAGGCTGCGGAAGAGATATCGATCGAGGCGAGGCCAGAGGCGGGCAGGGTTGCGTTTTTCGTGGACGGCGAGGCGCCAGGCGACAGGATCCGCACTCCGCAGATAGACGAGAATGCGTCGAAAGTTGCGCGCGAGAAGCCGGTCCGGGACAAGGTGACGGCGATGCTGAGGTCGCTCGCCGCCCTCGGCGACATAGTGGTGGAAGGGCGCGATATAACGACGGCGGTGTTTCCCGATTCGCCGGCGAGGTTCTATCTTACGGCGTCCGCCGAGGCGCGAGCCGAGCGGCGTCGGCGTCAGGAGGCCGGGAAGGGCATTGCCGGGCGCACGCGCGAGGAAGTCAAGGCGGCTCTTGCCGCGCGCGATGCGATGGATTCGAGCCGCAAGTACGCGCCGCTGAGAAAGGCGGATGGCGCTGTCGAGATCGATTCGAGCGATTTGACGCTTGAAGAGACGGTGGAGGCTCTTCTTGCGGCGCTTCCCGCGGAATACGGCGCGGCGCGCGCCGCCGGGGGCCGGACCGGCGCATGAGACTTTCGGTGAAACTCTGCTTCGCGGCCCTCGCCCTCTATCTGGCGGCGGCGATGTACGGCGAAGTGCAGTATCGCGCCGCCCGCGCGGCGGACGTGACGCCCGAATACAACAAAGTCCATCTCGAAAGCCGCTACCTCCCGCCCGGACCCGGGCATTGGATGGGCACCGACAACCTCGGACGGCCGGTTTCGCTGCGGCTCGTGCAGGGCGCGAGAATCGCCTTTCACGTCGGCATCATGACTTCGCTTATCGCCATACCGCTCGGCGTCGTATTGGGGCTTCTCGGCGGCTATTTCGGCGGGAAGGTCGATTCGTTCGTGGTGTGGATATCGGCCACTGTCGCGTCCATGCCGGGGCTGTTGTTCATACTGGCCATTTCCCTCGTCGTCGGGCAGGGGCTTGCCGGGATATACATTGGCATAGGCTTCACGACGTGGGTGGGGGTTTGCCGCACGATACGGGCCGAGACGATGAAGCAGGCGTCGCGCGCGTACGTCGCGGCGGCGAAGACCCTCGGCTACTCGCACGCGAGGATAATGTTCCGCCACATACTGCCGAACGTGGCGCATATCATCCTGATCCAGTTTTCGATACGCTTTCCCGCGGCCGTCTCCACGGAAGTGTTCATTTCGTTTCTCGGCATAGGCGTGCAGGGCGAGCCGAGCTGGGGCGTAATGATAAACAACGCTCGCATGCGCCTGTGGCAGGGGGTGTGGTGGGAAATGGCTTTCACCACGATGGCGATCTTCGTCCTCGTGCTGTCCTTCAACCACCTCGCGGACTGGCTTCGCGACCGGCTCGACCCCGCTCTCCGCGGGGAGCGTTGACGCCGTAGCCGAAGAGGGCGAAATCGCCCTTCAGCGGGTCGCCGGGGAATGCGCGCCGCAGCGCGGAGGAAAGTTCCATCGCGGTTTTCATGGACGGATGTCTTCCGCGCAGCAGGCCGAGGCGTTCCGCCTGGCGCATCGCATGGACGTCGAGCGGCGCCGGCAGAGTCCTTTTGTCTATGAAGTCCGACCACAGGCCGAGATCGACCGGGGAGCCGTCGCGTACCATCCAGCGCAGGAACATGCATATCCGTTTGCAGGCGGAGGCGGCGCTTTTGGGGATCGGCTTGCAGCGCCCGCCGAAAGCGGCGACGATCGCCGCCGCAGCCGCCGCGCCGTCGGAGGAGCCGCCGAGCGATTCGCGTACGAGCGCGCCGAGGGAGCCGTGCTCCCGGAGTATTTCGCGGTAGCGCGAGAAGAAGCCGTGCATGTCGCCGCGGGTGAAGAATCTGTAGAAGCAGGCGCCGTCGTTCGCGGCGAAGACCTTCTCAAAGTCTCCGTTCCTCGTCCAGGCGTCGATGTTGCCGGCGGCGAGGCGGAACAGTTCGTCGATTTTGCGCATGAAAACCGGTCTCGAGCCGAAGGAAAGGGCGGCCGCGGCGAAAGCGGCCGCTTCGCGCGCCTTTGCTCCCGAAGCGAGGTGCATGAAGCGGGACGGGTCGTCTTCGAGAAACGCCGCCGTCTCGTATTCGGCGGCCAGCCTGCGCAGAAGCGCGGACGTCACGAGTCCTTTTCCACCTTCAGCGCGTACGGCTCCGGGCAGTTCATGAAGCATATTCCGCAGCTTATGCAGCCTTCGCCTTTGTAGCGCACGGCTTTCACGCCCATCGAGTTGAGCCCGTCGCCGATTTCGAGGCACTTCTTCGGGCAGGCCGCGACGCAGAGCCCGCAGCCTTTGCAGTTTTCAATGTCGATACGTACCATGTTTCCTCTTTCAACAGAACGCCGGCGGAAAATCCGCCCCGCAGCAATCAGCCGCCATTCGACCAGAGCGCCTTCGGGCTGCGGGACTTCAGGGATAGTCCGCCGGCAAAGTAAGAACCTCGCATCCGTCGTCGGTTATCGCGACCGTGTGCTCGAAATGCGCGGCGAGGCATCTGTCGCGCGTGACGACGGTCCAGCCGTCTGCGAGCACGTCCGTCTGTTCCCCGGCCTTGGTCATCGTGATCATCGGCTCGATAGCGATGGTCATGCCCGGCTGAGGATCGTCTTGGTGCCCGGGGTTCCGTAGTTCGGAACCTGCGGGTCTTCGTGGACGGTCCGCCCGACGCCGTGGCCGATCCAGCCGCGCACGACGCCGAAGCCGGCGTCGAGGGCGACCTGTTCGATGGCGTGGCCGACGTCGCCGAGGTGCACCCCGGGGCCGCACGCCGCGAGTCCGGCGGCGAGGCACTTCTTCGTGGTTTCCACGAGGCGCAGCGTCTCCGGATCGGTAACGCCCACGGCCACGGTTCTCGAAGTGTCGCCGTGGAAGCCGTTTTTCATGATGCCGACGTCGGTTTTGACGAGATCGCCCGGCATGATCAGCCTGTGGGCCTTTGGAATCCCGTGGATGACTTCGTCGTTTATCGAGACGCAGATGTGGCCGGGGAAGCCTTCATAGCGGTAGAAACTCGCCTTTACCTTGTTTTTCTCGCAGTAATTGGCGACGAGCGCGTCGATTTCGCCCGTGGAGACGCCCGGAGCGACGGCCGAGGCGCAGATGTCGCGTATTTCGGCGCTCATCCTGCACGCTTCGCGCATGCGGTCGATTTCGGCCTTGCTTTTTATGTCTATTTTCACTTCAGCCCCGCGGCTTCGACGAACGCCTTGCACGTGGCCTCAACGCCGCGCGTGCCGTCGATGCGCGCCAGCAGGCCCTTGTTTTCATAGAACGCGACGAGCGGTTCGGTCTCGCGGTGATAGACGGCGAGCCTGTCGCGGACGGTCTCCGGATTGTCGTCCTTGCGCACCGTCAGCTGCGCGCCGCACTTGTCGCAGACGCCTTCGACCTTCGGCGGCAGGTTCTTGACATGGTATCCGGCTTTGCATTTCGGGCACGTGCGGCGCCCCGCTATCCGGTCCTGGATTATTCCGTCCGGCACGTCGATGAGGACTGCTTTCTTCACCGGCGCGCCCATCTTCTCGAGGATTTCCGCCTGCGCGAGGTTGCGGGGGAAGCCGTCAAGAAGCATCGTCGCCGCGTCGCCCGAGGCGGCATCTACGACATCTTTCACCATTTGCGCGACGACGGCGTCCGGAACGAGGGAGCCGGAATCCATGTAGGACTTCGCCTCGACGCCGGCCGGCGTCCCTTTTGCCACCGCGGCGCGGAGCAGTTCTCCGGTGGAGACGTGGTTGAACGATCCGCCGCGGCCGGCGAGGGCGGCCGCCACGGTCCCCTTGCCGGAGCCGGGCGCCCCAAGCAGTATCACTATGTCCATGATGTCCGGAATTATACCAAATGGGAGATGGTTGCACCAAGCGCCGCGATGATCGCGGCTGTCAGCGGATGTCGCGACCGGCGTCTTGAACGGCGACATCCGGTTCAACCGTAAACTTCGTCATGCGAGCCGATGTTGTGAAGGACGACTTCATGTCCGGCAATCTCCACGCACAGGACGATGCGGTAGGCGTAGTTGACGCTTACCGCCTGTTTCCCTTCAAGTCTGCCAGTCAGCGGGTGCAACCGCAGCGACGGCGCAAACGGATTCTCCCTGAGAGTGTTCAATGTCGTTCGGGTCGCGTCCCGCAGTTCCGGGTGCCGCTTGGCGAAACGCTTGAAAGCACGGGCGAAATACGGCGTCTGCTTCAATGCGTACATCGTCGCCGTTCTTATTCGTCGAAAGCCGACATCAACCCCTCGACCGTAGCGGGCGCGGCAAGCCCTGCGCGGCATTCCGCATCGGACCGGAGGCAGCCTTCCACGAACGCTTCGTGCCTCATGCGACGGAAATCGTCGGCGAAAAGGACAACGTATTTTGGCGTGTTGTTGGCGATGATCCATACCGGGCCGTCCTTCAACTGCTCGTTCAGCGCGCTCATTCCGCGCCGTTTGACCTCTTGTGCTGGTATTGTCGCTATCATCGCTTGCTCCTTTCAGCTTCTTCACGGTACTGAAATCGATGCCGATTATAGCACATTCGCGATGCCGAAACCAAGAGTGAGTTTCCAGGATGCGATTTGAAAATCCCCCTTGTGGGGGAGCGGGGAATGTGGTAGAATGCGGTTCGGATGGAGAATGGACGTCTCCGTTCCGGGGTGACAACATCAGGAGGATGACGATGAAGAGAGCGATTGCAGGATTTGCGGCGGCGATGGCGTTCGCGGCAGGAGCCGAAACGTTGAGTGAAGCCAATCTCACTACGTTCGACGGCGCGACCTTGGGCGCGTTCGATGCTTCGACGTTTGTCGAGAATCAGTTGTATTTCTGGCGTGCGACGCCGTCGAAGACAGGAGAGATCGTCGATATCGGCGAGGGCAATCTCGCGCTCCAGATAGACAACGAAGGCGTCGTCAAGCGTTATGCCGCCGGCACGGCGGCCGCGGACGGCGAGACGAGCGCTGTCGATGTTGGCGACACGGGCCTTGAAATCAAGAGCAGCATCGTGTTCAACGTCTGCGACGAAGACATTCCGGATTTCGACGGCGACACGAAGTTCGCTATCTGGGCCGGGGCGTCTGGAGAGACGACAAACCTCTACATTCGCGCCGGAAAGTTCGTCGAAGGAAGTCTCGAATCCGAGACATACACTCTCTCCGTTCCGGCGTCCTTCGACTATGAAGCGATGCACGATATTGTTGCCGTCGCGTCCAAGAGCGGCGATTCGCTCGTGTTCAAGTTCACCATAGACGGAAGCGAGGTGGCGGATGTCAACGGCGTTTCCGAGTTTCCGTCGTTGGTCCAGTCGCAGCAGATTTCCCGCATAGAGTTCGAAGGCTACGGCACGATAGACAACATCGGTTTCGCGCCGGTGGCTCCCGCCGGCTATACGAGCCCGGACGGCACCATCTTCGAGCTTGACGCGGCGGGCGTCGCGTTCCTGGAGAACCTCAACCTCGCCCCCGTGGACGTCGCCGGCACGATCGGAGGCACTCCCGTAAACTACGCCACGGCCTACGCGCTCGGCCTGCTCGATGCGACCACGGGCGAACTGGCGGACGAGTTGACGCCTGTGATCAAGATCGAGGGCACTACGGTAACGGTCGAACTTCCGCACCTCGAAGGCTACGAGGTAACGGTGGAGTTCTCGGTGAACTCCGATATCGCGGACGCCGAAGGGTGGCGCGACGCCGATACGGAGACCGACTTCACGACAGCCGGCGCGGCGAAGAAGTTCTACAGAGCGAAGCCCGCCACAATCAAGATAACGGTTCCGGCCGGCGAGTAAAGCCGCAGTTCCGTTACGGGAAAGGAGGACGCGCGCCGCGGGGCGCGCGTCCCTTTTTTGGTATAATACATAGAAATCGCGTACAGCATATGGAAAGAGAACGACAGATGCATCCCTACAGAACGCATACTTGCAACGAACTTCGCGCGGCGGACGCCGGTAAAACGGTCCGCCTTTCCGGATGGATGTTCAGATTGAGAGATCATGGCGGAATCCTTTTCGTGGATCTGCGCGACCACTATGGTCTTACGCAGATAGTGGTGCATCCGTCGCGCAGCTTCTTCCAGACCGTCGAGAAGGCCCACCTTGAAACGGTGTTCACCGTGACGGGTGAAGTAAAACTGCGCACGCCCGACACGATCAACCCCGAACTGCCGACCGGCGAGATCGAGATCGAGGCGAACGAACTGGTCGTGGAATCCGCCTCCGAGACGACGCCGATATACGTGCCGGACGAGAAGAGCGACGAAAGCGAGGAGATGCGCCTGCAGTACCGCTTCCTCGACCTGCGCCGCGAGAAGCTCCACAAGAACATAATCCTCCGTTCGCAGGTAATCCGCTTCCTGCGCGAGAAGATGTGGGAGAAGGGCTTCAACGAGTTCCAGACGCCGATATTGACCGCATCGTCGCCCGAAGGCGCGCGGGACTATCTCGTGCCGAGCCGCGTGCATCGCGGAATGTTCTACGCCCTGCCGCAGGCTCCGCAGATGTTCAAGCAGCTGCTCATGGCGTCCGGCTTCGACAGGTATTTCCAGATAGCGCCGTGCTTCCGCGACGAAGCGGCGCGCGCCGACCGCAGCCCGGGCGAGTTCTACCAGCTCGACATCGAAATGAGCTACGCGACGCAGGACGAGATATTCGCCGTCGTCGAAGACGTTGTGGGCGCTACGTTCCGCAAGTTCTCTACGTGGAGTTCGAACGAAGCGCCGTGGCCGCGGATCAAGTACCGCGACGCGATGATGACGTACGGAACTGACAAGCCGGATCTGCGCAACCCGCTCAAATGGATCGACATGTCGGCGTTTTTCGCGAAGGCCGGCTTCAAGGCGTTCGCTTCCTGCGTGGCCGGCGGCGGTCTCGTGAAGGGACTTCCCGTCAAAGGAATCGTGGGCGTCGAAACGCGCACGTGGTTCGACAAGCGCGAGGCGTTCGTCAAGGAGAACGGCGGCAAGGGCCTCGGCTATATAAGCTGGACGAAGGAAGGGGAGCTCAAGGGGCCGATCGCGAAGTTCCTCACCGCCGAAGAACTCGAAGAGATGAAGGCCATAAGCGGAATCCAGCCCGGCGACGCTCTTTTCTTCATGGCGGCGCCCAAGGACGAATGCCACAGGCTTTCCGGCCTCGTCAGGACCGACATCGCCTCCCACATGACTGAAGATCCGCGCGAGAAGGATTGCTACCGCTTCTGCTGGATCGTCGATTTCCCGTTCTTCGAGACCGATCCCGAAACCGGGAAGATCGTGTTCTCGCACAATCCCTTCTCGATGCCGCAGGGCGGGCTGGAGGCGCTCGAGACGAAGAATCCGCTCGAGATCGAGGCGTACCAGTACGACGTGGTGTGCAACGGCATAGAGCTTTCGTCCGGCGCAATCCGCAACCACCAGATAGAGGTGATGTACAAGGCGTTCGAGATAGCTGGATACACGAAGGACGACGTGGTCAGGAAGTTCGGGGCGCTGCATCGCGCGTTCCGTTTCGGCGCGCCGCCGCACGGCGGAATCGCGCCCGGCGTCGATCGCATGGTGATGCTTCTCGCCGACACGCCGAACATCCGCGAAGTCATAGCGTTCCCGATGAACCAGAAGGCGCAGGATCTTCTCATGGGGGCGCCGAACTACGTGACCGAGCAGCAGCTGCGCGAACTGCACATCAAGATACGCGGCATGGAGGGCGGCGCGTCCGGCGGGGCTCCCGCCGCCGTTTCCGAAGGCAAGTGAAAGACGCCGTCAAGCAGATACTGAAGTGGCTCGTAGTGTCCGTCGCCGTCTGCGCGGCGGTATGCTGGGCGACCGAGCAGGCCGGAAACCTGCTCGGGTTCGAGTTGCGCGACCAGACGAGCGTCGATCTCGTCCGCAAGATGGCCGGCTGGAACATGCGGTTCGTGTATTTCGTGTCGTACGTCGCCGTGGCCGCGCCGATCTGGGAGGAGGCGCTCTTCCGCTGGTTCTTCTGGAAACGCGCCGGGGCGGCCAGCCCGCGCGCCGCGGCCGTCGCCTCCTCGCTCGCCTTCGCCGGCGCCCACTACCTCTTCGCCGCCAGGCCGGATAACGCTTTCATCGCGCTTTTCATTTTCGGCCTGATCCAGTGCCGCCTGTATTTCAATACGGACCGGCTTTGGTGCGCGGTCGTCAACCACTCTCTTTTCAACATAGCCAACATGGCCATCCTCTTTGTTTTCGACAAATAGGTGAAAGTCCGCTTCAAGACGTTCGGCTGCAGGCTGAACAAAGCCGAATCCCTGGATCTCGAGGCCCGCTTCGCCGCCGCCGGATGGACGGCGGCGGAGCATTCGCAGGACGCGGATCTCGTCGTCGTGCGCGCGTGCAGCGTGACGTCGGCCGCGCAGAGGGAATGCGAGAAATACATAGTCAGGCTCAAGGCCCTCTATCCGGCCAAGCGCATTGTTGTGACGGGATGCACCGCCTCGAGAAGCAATGAATTCCTGATAGACGCCCTGCTCAAGGACGGAGGCGGGGCGTCGGCCGCCGGGGGCGCGCGCCCGCAGCCGGTCCCCGTCTCCACCGCCAGGGCGTGGCTCAAGGTGCAGGACGGCTGCAACTCCAAGTGCGCGTTCTGCATCGTGCCGCAGTTCCGTTCGTCCTCGGCGTCGGTTCCGTTCGACGACGCGGTGGACAGGGCCAAACGGTTCGTGGAGGCGGGCTATCGCGAAATCGTCGTGACCGGGTGCAATCTCGCGCAGTATTCGTCCGGCGGCAGGCGTCTGCCGGAGCTCGTGGAGGCGCTGTGTTCGGTCGGCGGCTGCAGGATAAGGCTCGGTTCGGTGGAGCCCGGCGCAATCGCGGGCGAGACCGTTTCCGCGATGGCGGCTTCGCCCACCGCCTGCCGTTTTCTCCATCTTTCCGTGCAGTCCGGCTCCGACAGGATTCTCGCGGCGATGAAAAGGCCCTATTTCGCGAGGGACGTGCGCGCGCTCGCCGCGGCCGCGCAAAAGGCGATGCCCGGGATCGCGCTCGGATGCGATATGATAGCCGGCTTCCCGGGCGAATCGGAATACGACCATTTTCTTTCCCGACAGCTTCTCGAGGATTCCGGATTTACCGCCGCCCATGTGTTTCCGTATTCCACGCGCCCCGGGACGGCGGCCGCCGCGATGTCCGGCGGTCTTCCGCGGGAAGTCCGCTCGGCCCGCGCGCGCGATCTTTCGGGAATCGCGGAGAAGGCGAAGTCGGCATTCGCCGCCGGATTCCGCGGCAAGACGGTCGAGATAGTGGTGGAAGACGCGGAGACGACGGCGGGATGGACGTCGCAGCGGCTCTGGTGCGAAGTGTCGAAGGGGTATTGCGCTGCGTGGCCCGGCGGCAGGCCGGAAAGGAAGTCGCTGGCGAAAATAGCGGTTCGCAGCGCGAAAGGCGGCAGGTTGTGCGGGGTGCCGGCGTAGGGGCGCCCGCCGCGCGGAAGGGAGGAAGTCCTTGGCCGGCGAGACGCTGAAGACCGAAGCGATATGCCTTTCCATCGCGCCGTGGTCGCAGACGAGCCACGTGGTGAAATGGCTCGCGCGCGAAGGGCCGGTTGATGCCATGGTGAAAGGGGCGGCGCGGTCCAAGAGCTTCTTTCTCGGACAGTACGACCTCAACTACCTCTGCGAAATCGTGTACTACGTCCGTTCGCGCGGAGGCCTTCACGCGCTTCGGGAATGTTCGCCCCTGAAACTGCGCGAATCTCTGAGGGGGGACTGGCGGCGGCTCGCCGCCGCGGAGCATTTCCGCGAAGTGGCGGCCCGGCTCGCGGCGCCGGGCCCCGGCGCCGCGGACTGGTTTTCGCTGCTCGACGGCGCTCTCGACCGCCTCGAGCGCCAGGGCGGGAGCATCCTGCAAGACATCGTCTCGTTTGAAACGCGCGCTCTCGCCCTGGCCGGCCTCGAGCCGGCGGTAGAGGCCAGAACCGGCGTTTTCGCCCTGCGCGGAGAGCGCTCCATCCCCGTCAGGGAGGAGGTGGCGCGGTGCCTGGACGCGCCGGAACGGGAGAGCGACGGGAAAATTCTGCTGGACACGGCAAGGGCAATTGGTGTATTCTATGATTTCCACCTTGACGGCGTTCCCCGGACCAGGAGGGCGGCGTTGATGGCGGCAACAACACAAGGACAAGGAAAACTCTATGAAGAAGCTTGAATTTGCGGCGGCGGCGGCCGCGGCGATCCTCGCGGCCGGATGCGGAGACGGGAAGGCGCCGGAGAAAGCGGCGGCGGCGGAGCCGGCGGCACCGGCGGCGGCCGAGGCGAAACCGGCGGCGCCGGCGCACAATCCGGAGGACGCCGCCATCACGGTGGACGGCAAGAAACTTACTTTCGGCGCAATCGACGCCTACGTCGCCAAGGTGCTCGAGAAGCACGGCGCCAGAATCCCCGAAGGCCAGAAGGAAATCGCGAAGAGGCAGATCGGGATGCAGTACGCGCAGCAGTTCGTCATGACCGAAGTGCTCGGCGGCGAAGCGGCGAAGCTCGGTTTCAAGGCCGGCGACGCCGACGTGGACAAGCGCATCGGCGAAATGCTCAAGCAGTATGCGAACATTCCCGACGCGCCCAAGAGCCGCGATGAAATCTTCGCCCAGCATCCGGAAGGCAAGGAGGGAGCGCTCGCCGAGATAAAGGCCGGCATCGCCATCGACTGGCTCCTTAAGACGCAGGTCTTCGACAAGGATGCCACGGACTACACGGAAGAAGCCAAGAAGCGCATTGCGGAGATCGAGGCGCAGAACGCCGGGGTGCTCGACGACGCGGCGGCGAAAGCCAAGATCGAAGGGTTCAAGAAGATCCTCGACGCCACCGAAGAGTCGAAGAAAGCGGAGAAGTTCGCCGAGCTGGCCAAGGCCAACTCCGCCTGCCCGTCTTCCGCAAAGGGCGGCGATCTCGGCGAGTTCGGGCACGGGGCGATGGTCAAGGAGTTCGACGAAACCGCCTTCGCGCTCGAGAAAGGCAAGATTTCCGATCCGGTCAAGACGCAGTTCGGCTGGCATCTCGTAATGACGACCGACAAGAGCGCCGACGGCAGCAAGGTCCGCGCCAGCCACATTCTCGTGAAGACCGGCGCGAAGCGCGAAGTCCCGAAGCTCGAGGAGGCGGTCGAGAACATCAAGAGGGGCAGCAACGGCTCCAGGGCGCGCGACTACGTCCTCGGCAAGATGGGCGCGGCGAAGATAGAGGCGGCCGACGAATACAAGTCGGTTCTTCCGCCCAAGCCGGAGCCGCCGAAGCCGCCGAAGACCGTTCCGAAAAAGATCGAGTCCAAGCCGGTGTCCGTGGAGCAGGCTCTTCCGCCGCCCGCTCCGAAACCCGCCGAAAAACCGGCCGCAGCCCCGAAGCCGGCCGAAAAGTCGGCCGCCGCGGCCGGGGCTCCGAAGCCGGAGGCTCCGAAGCCGGCGGAGAAGCCGGCTGAAAAACCGGTTGCAAAACCTCCGGCAAAATGATAGAATCTACGGCCTGTAAGCAAAGGAACGATAGAAAATGAGCCAGCATCCGTCACTCAAAGGAACCGGGAAGATAACGTCCCGCAGGAACGTACTCAAGCGTTTTGAACGCGTCAACCTTCTCGTCAAGCGTGGCGAATGGAAGGAAGGCAGCAGCCGCGGTCTCGGTCTGAAGAAGACCAAGCCCGAAGCCTGATGTCGAAATTAGATGAACGAAAGCGCTGTCCGGCGACACGTCCGCCGGGCGGCGTTTTTGTTTGACGCGATGCAATTCGCCGGATGGAGGATAGTACGTCTCGACGAGACGGAATCGACGAACGACGCCGCCCGCGGAGGCCGCGCCGGCGAAGTGTACGTGGCGCGCCGGCAGACGGCGGGACGCGGCAGGATCGGCCACAGATGGCTGGCCGAGCCGGGCGCGAACCTGACCATGAGCGCCGTGATCGACGTATCCGGGCTCGACGCGCAGGCCGCCGCCACGCTGCCGCTGGCGGTAGGCCTCGCGGTGGCGGAGGCGTTCGACGGCGCCGTCGCGGGCATAGGTTTGAAATGGCCCAACGACGTGCTTGTCGCGGGGCGCAAGCTCGCAGGCATCCTTTGCGAACGCGACGGCGGCAACGCCATAGCGGGAATCGGCGTCAACGTCCGGCAGACGCGCTTCGCGCCCGAGATCGCCGGCAGGGCCGTTTCGCTCGCCCGGCTCGGAGTCTCCATGACAGTAGAAGAGGCTTTGGACGCGACGCTCGCTTCGCTCGCCCGCGTGGCCGCGGAATGGAAGGACGGCGGCTTTGCGGCCATATGGCCGCGGATCGCGGCTCTCGATCTGCTCAAAGGAAAGTTCGTCCGCGTCGTCCAGACCGACGGCGACGAATCGCCGGCGGAAGGGCTTTGCGGCGGCGTGGCGGAGGACGGCTCGCTCGATGTCGGTGGACGGAAGATATGGGCCGGCGAAGCGATTGCGCGCCATGTCGGTTTTTATGGTAGAATGCCGCCATAATGCGAGGGTTGTTCAGCAAGTCAGGGGTTGACGCGGCCGTCGCGGCGGCGCTTCTTTCGGGAATCGCCCTCGCCGGGTGCCGCTCATCGTACAAGGAGGCTCTTGCCGCCAGGCAGGACATCCGCGGCGGAACCGGAGACTACGCCTTCCAGCGCGCCTCCGCAATGGCGCGCGATTCTTCCGACTCCGCCCTCGGCAAGCTCGAATTGGCGAGGATAGACATGCTGCGCGGGGATTTCGCGGCGAGTTCGGCCGTCCTCGGCCCGCATCTCGAGGAGTATTTCGTCGAGTCCACCGAAGGCCCCATCCTCAAAACCGGGAAGATAGCCGGGAACATAATGGCCTCCACGATAAGGGACGATCGCGCCATACCGTACGAAACGCCCGGCTTCGAGATGCTTTTCGCGCTTTGCTACCAGGCGTTCAACCTGTACCAGACCGGGGATTCCGGCAATGCCGGCGTCTATCTGCGGCGCGCGACAACCGCGCAGGAGCAGATGAAGGAGAAGTACGAGAGCGAACATCCGGAGGAGGCGGAGAAATCCGAGAACGCCGCGAACGCGGCCAAGGCGTCATCGCAGATAGAGGCGCGGCTCGCGTCCGTGGCTTCCGGCGCCAGGGCGTCGTATGAAAACGCGCTTGCATGGTATCTCGCCGGGCTGGTGTTTTCGATCGACGCGGACGACGGCAACGCCGAACTCGCCTTCGGCCAGGCCGCGGCGATATGCCCGGCGCTCGCCGGGTTCGCCGCCGCGCCGCCGGGAGAAGGCGTTGACGTCACGGTCGTTTACGAGGAGTCGCTGGTTGATTTGCAGGAGCCGATGAAGATACCGCTTCCTTTCGGCGGGACGCTCTGGTCGGTGGATTTCCCGGTGTACGGCGCGCCGGCGCGGCCTCCGTCGCGGATTGCGGTGGAGGCCGGCGGCGGACTTGCCGCGGAATGCGTTCCGGCGGTGAACGTGCAGGCGCTGGCCTACCGGACGCTGCGCGACAGGATTCCGGCGATCGCGGCGCGCAACGTTGCGCGCGCCGCGGTGAAGATAGCGGCCCAGCAGGTCGCCAACCACATAAACACGGGAAATACATACACAGACCTCGCGCTGCAACTCGGAGTGCTGGCTTTCAACGTCTTCGGAACCGCAACCGATGAAGCGGATACGCGCTGCTGGCAGACGCTGCCGGAGCATGTACACATCGCAAGAGTCCGCTGCCCGCCGGGCGCCGCTTCGCTGACCGTCAGGAATGCGGGCACCGGCAAAAGCTGCACTGTGGAGATTCCGTCCGGCGCCCCGGGTCCGGTATTGGCGTGGATTTCGGACATACACGCGTATGCGACGGTCGGCGTCGCGCCGTTTGCGCGCGGGAAAGCGACATGGAAGAAGACGGCGTCGCTGCTGAATCCGTAGAGAGCGGAGACGCGGCGGCCGGAACACGATAGAATTGAAACCGCCGGACCGGCGGGAGAGAGGAGGAAAAGATGAGAAAGATGAAAATTATGGCGATGGCCGCGGCTGTGGCGGTGGCGGCGACCGCGAGCGCGGCCGTCGCGACGGTGCAGGAGGCCGGCAGGGGCGCAAGACCCGTCACCAATTCCGGAACCGGCGTGATGCCGGCCGGGGCGCAGGAGGCCATGCCGCGGACGGCGCGCCAGATCGAGAAGAACGGCATGGCAGGCGCCGGCACCGTCCCCTTCATGTTCGCAGTGGTTCCGGATCTGCAGTTCCCGTCGCGCGATTTCGACGTCGGCGGCCTCAAGTTGAATCTGCTGTGCGGAGAGTGCGTCAATCTCGACGGCCTCGATTTCGGCCTCGCGGGTATTGCCCGCAACCATGCCAACGGATGGATGTTCAACGCTGTCAATGTAGCGTACGGCGATGGCGTGGGGCTGGGCACGGGCGCGGTCAACTGGGTCGGCGGCGACTTCCGGGGATGCCAGATCGGCTTCGCCAACTGGGCGGATTCCGGCGACGTCTTCCAGTTCGGATTCTACAACGGCGTCCGCGACGCGCAGGGCTTCCAGTTCGGCTTGATCAACACAGCCGACAGGCTCCAGGGGCTGCAGATCGGCTTCGTCAACATTATCGCGACCGCCGACATGTCGTTTTTCCCGTTTGTGAACGGCTGCTTCTGACGCGGCGGCAAAACAGGAGGTGGATGCAATGAACAAGATGGCAATGTATGCGATGGTCGCGGCGGCGATGCTACCGGCGGCGGCGTTCCCGCAGGACGCCGCGCAAATCGAGGTGGCGAAACCGGCGGCGCCGGCGGTCGTGTCGCAGCGGGAGGCTCTCGATCCCGATTCGTCGGCCGATCTGCAGGCGTTCCGCCAGAAGGTCCAGGCCGCCCATCCCGGGATGAACGTCGTGCGGCTCGAAGGCGAGGTTCGCGCAGTGTTGGAACAGCCGCCGCCTCCGCCGCAGAAGCCGCCAGTGATGGCGATTTTCGTGAAGAACAACACCAAGGCGGCGAGACGCGACGACAGCGGCTTCATGATGGACGATCAGGTCGATAGCATCCGCGACCGTCTTGCGGCGGAAGCCGCGGGCCTCAACTTCGTGATCATGGACTCCGCCGAGATAGGCGCCGCCTTCAACCGCTACAAAGTGACGACGGCCGAGGAGCGGGCGGGGTTGGTTGACGGCCTGTTCACCGGCGGCAGCGTCACGCGCGTCGCCCAGATGCTCGGCGCCGACTACGTGCTTCTCGCCTCGATAAACGGCGCCTCGACGATGAACCGTATGGCCGGCGACCGCGGAGTAACCGTGTACACGCTGAGAATGACGACCAAGGTCCTCGACGCAGCGACCGGCGGCAGCGTTTACGGACGCAACTGGTCCAACAAGCGTCCCGTGCCGCAGGGCAACGGCGACGATCCGATGGCGATCTTCGACGATCTCTTCGACGCATGGGTGCGCGACACCGGCGCCGATCTCGCGGCGAGAAGCGTGGCCTGGCGCGCGCCCGCGGCCTACGCCGGGCCGCTCGCCTCTTTTACGGTCACCACGACGCTCGACGCCATGATCGCGCCTTTCGCGGGCACGGTGGATGCGACGCGCGAAGTCAAGGAGGAGCTGCGCGTCGTGGCGGGCGGCATCACCGTGGCGGTGGACGGAGCGGCCGTCGGGTCGTCCGGCGGGACATTCAAGGTGCGTCCCGGATTGCACCAGCTTACCGTGACCCGTCAGTGGATGAAGCCCTGGTCCCAGACGGTCAACATCCAGGACGGCGCGGTGTTCAACGTGGCGCTCGAACTTTCCGACGAAGGCTTCCGCCAGTATTCGGCGAAGGAAAGCCTGCGGGCGGAACTCGCCTTGCGCTACGCGGAGGCCGCGTACCGCAGGGGATGCAAGATCAACTTCGACACGTCGGCATGGCAGACCGTCACGTGGGCGCCCGGGGCGGATGCGACTTCCGTCTCGTCCTCCACGATGGTCCAGCCCGTGGTCCAGCCCGCGGTCCAGCCCATCGTGCAGATGCCGGCGCCGGCAGCGCCGCGGGCGCCCGCCGCGGCCGGCCAGCAGACGCCGGCCCCGGCCCCGGCGCCGGCTTCGGTTCAGGCGGGAAATTGAAGATCGACAGGATAACACAAACATCGACACGACCATGAAAAACACAATCATTATCGCCGCGGCCGTCGCCGCCTGCACTTTGGC
>JAFNRY010000118.1 GCA_017385345.1 Kiritimatiellia bacterium | reverse complement strand
TTGAAGAGCATGTCGCCGCGGCCGATGAGGGATTCGGCGCCGGCTTCGTCCAGAATCGTGCGCGAGTCGATTGCCTGCGCCGTCTTGAACGCCACGCGCCCCGGGATGTTCGACTTTATCGTACCGGTGATCACTTTCGCGTCCGGCCTCTGTGTCGCGAGGATCAGATGTATGCCCGCCGCGCGCGCCTTCGCCGCAATGCGCGATATGTTCGGGGTGACCTCCTTCGCGGAGGTCTGCATCAGATCGGCGACCTCGTCGATTATTATCACTATGTACGGAACCGTCTTCGGATCTCCGTCCTGCGCTTCGCCGCCGAAGAGCTCCGCCTGGGTCTCCCTTTTTCTGTGGTTGAACGAGTAGATGTTCCTCACCCCTGCGCGCGAAAACATCTTCAGGCGCTTTTCCATTTCTACTACCGCCCAGTTCAGGGAGTATATCACCTTCGTGTTGTCGGTGATTACCGGCACGAGCAGATGCGGTATGCTCGCGTACGGCGTGAACTCCACGGATTTCGGATCGACCATTATCATCTTCAGCTGTTCCGGCGTCCGCGTCATGAGCAGGCCGTTGATGATGGAATTGAGGCACACGGACTTGCCCTGGCCGGTGGCTCCGGCGACGAGCATGTGCGGCATCGCCGCGAGGTCGGCGATCAGTTCTTTCCCGGCGGCGTCTTTGCCGAAGAGAAGGGGGATCTCGGCCTTGCTGTTTTTCCATGCGTCCGATTCGAACACTTCTCTGAACGATATGCCGGCCGGTTTGACGTTCGGAACCTCTATGCCTATGCAGTCTTCACCGGGGATCGGCGTCTCTATTCTTATCGTTTTTGCTCTGAGCGCCCCTTTGAGGTTGTCCGTGATGGATGTTACGGCCGAATATCTCGTGCCGGGCGCGGGGAAGACGGCGTATTTCGTGACCACGGGGCCTTCTACGATGTATTTGATCGTAGCGTCCACGCCGAATAGTTTGAGCGTTTCTATCAGCGTTTCGCCGGTCTTGGCCGTGTCGCCGTGATCCGCCGCGGAGTTTGTCGGCGGATCGAGCAGGTCCACCGGCGGCAGGACGTACGGAGTCTTTCCCCCTCTCTCGCCGGTTTCCGCCGCGCCGCTCTCTCCGTCCTGGCCGGAGGGTTGCTGCGGCTGCTTCCGTATTTGCGCGGCTTGCGCCGGATTCCGCTGCCTGTCCGGCGCCGCCGCGGGGCTTGGTCCCGGACGGGCCGGTTCCGTCGCGACGGGATCCTCCGTTTTTTCGCTCCAGTCGCTTTTCGCGGCTTCTTCGCGTTTTTGCTTCTCCGCCAGTTTGCGCTCGCGCATGAGACGTTTTTCTTCTTCTCGCTGCCGCCGCGCTTCCTCCTTGGCGGCGCGCACGGCCTCCGCCGCGGCGGCTTTGGCCGCGCGTTCGGCCTCGCCGTCCCCGTCCCCGTCCTCTCCGGTTCCGCAAGTCCATCGCCACAACCAGGTGAAGAACCTCGCCAGATTGTCAGCGCCCGCGGCGCCTATCGCGGTGGCGGCCATCGCGGTCAGCGCCAGCACGCTCGCGCCGACCCCTGAAAGCAGCGGCGAGAGCCACCGCCCCATGATCATGTAGCCGACGGCGCCGCCGGCCGACATCAGATTGTTGTGCGCCGCCACCGCGTCTATTCCCGGCGCCTTGCCCTGCATCGCCTGAAGGAGGCAGGCCGCCGACGCCATGAAGCCGAGCCGCCACAGCGTGCGCATCCCGGGGCGCAGACCGCGGACTCCCGAAGCTCCGGCGCGAAAGCCCGCCGCGATGAAGAACGTCGGCGCGATCCAAATCGCCAGACCGAACGTCTGGTATCCGAAATAGGCGAACATGTCGCCGAGCGCCCCGATCCAGTTCGTGCTGGGCGCAGGCGGCGTCTGGAGGAATCCGATCGACCGCCAGTCGTATGTGGCGAGCGCCACGAGGGGAAAGAGCGAAAGCGGGAAGTAGAGCCACCCTCTGAAGTTGACTCCCGGCTTTTCGGCCTTCTCCGCGTCGTCGTCCATCTCGTTTTTCGTCATTTCCTGGAATCGCTCTTTTTGCCGTCTGTCGATGGCTTGATGCCGGTGCCGGCTCCGGTCGCCGCGGCGGACGGGGTCTGCTCCTCCGCGTCTCCGGCGGACGGGAGCGCGGGTCGCAGGCGCAAAGGCGCCATTTGATCGGTGCCGTCGCGCCGCGCCGAGACTGTCGCTTCGCGTTCCGCTTCGTCGTGCAACGCTCCGTAGGTGACGAAAGCGAGCGCCAGGGCGAGCGCCTTCAGCCAGAAGTTGCGCGTGAAGGCCTTCGATGCCGCGGCCGCAGCCGACTTGAATCTCGCGGCCGCGCCGCCGCGATCCGTCCGGGACGTCTGCGTCTTGCCCGCGGCGTCTGTATGCGCGGCGCGGGCCCTGCCGGCGGCGCCGGAACGCTTTGCGCCGAGACCGAACATCCCGGCAAGCCCGCCGCTCCATGTTGCGAGCGCGTCGGCCCAGCCCGCAAGACCCGGCCTTTTCGCCGGGCCGCTGCTTTTTTCGCCCAGCCCCCTGGCTATCCACCGGTACGCGTCCGACGCGCCCGTCTGCGCGGGATAGCGTATTATCTTCCCTCCGGGATCATGCCGACGGTCAGATCGGTGCCGTTGTCGCCTTTATAGTGCAGTTCGGCGATGCCGAGGCTGTTGAGGTAGGCGCAGCGGTCGTGCAGATCCTTGTTGTGTGCCTCCCACGCGGCTACGGGATCGTCGCCGTCGGCGCGAGACGTAAACAGGATCGCCTCCCAGAGCTTCTCGATTGCCTGATTCTTCTTGAGGCTGGGGAAGACTTTTTTTGCCCAGGCTGCGCCGGGAACCGCGGCGATGCACCATTGCTGCCTGTTCTCCATCTTGTCATAATA
>JAFNRY010000117.1 GCA_017385345.1 Kiritimatiellia bacterium | reverse complement strand
GCCGTGCGCGAATCCCCGGGAAAGCCGGTGGCGGGATTCAACATCGGCTCGCTCGGATATCTCGCAAGCGTCGAAAGAAAGGATTTCAAAAAGGCGCTCGCCCTGCTTGCGAAGGGGAAGTATAGAATCGCGCAGCGGACGATGATAGAGTGCCGTTCCGCAAAGGGCGGGGCCGCGGCGCTCAACGAAATCGCGCTCGTGCGCGAACATTCCGGACGCGCGGTGACGCTCGACATCTCCATCGACGGACGCCGCGCCGCGAGATACCTCGCCGACGGCGTGATATTCGCGACGCCGACTGGATCCACGGCGTATTCCCTTTCGGCCGGCGGTCCGATTCTGATGCCGGATTCCGCAAGTCTCGCCATAACTCCGCTGAATCCGCACGCTCTCGCCGCGCGCCCGGTAGTCGCCGGCGACGACGTCGAGATAACAGTCGCCGCGGCGGCCAGGGAGGACGGGCTGGACGGATCGATCGCGGTCGCGGCCGACGGACTGAACGTGTTCACCCTCTCGCCGGGCGAGACGATGGAGCTTCGCAAATCACAGCGCAAGGCCTTTCTCGTCGAATTCGAGGGCTACGACCCCTACGAGGTACTTTCGCGGAAACTCGGCTGGCCGGGAGGCGGCGGAAAGGAGCGCGAAGCGTGACGATCGAAGAACTCAACTCCATCGCGGACGGCGGCGGAATGGACGAGTTCATCCGCGTCTGCGAGGCCCGGCAGGTAAAGGCGCTGTCGCGTACGGCCGACGTCATAACCGGCGGCGGCGCGAGGCTGGTGCTGCTCGCGGGAGCGTCTTCGGCCGGGAAGACGACGACCGCGAAACGCATCTGCACGCAACTCCGCGTAAACGGCGTCGAAGCAATGCATCTTTCGACGGACGACTACTTCGTGGGCAACAGCCGCAACCCGCGCGACGAAAACGGCGAATTCGACTATGAAACGGTGTACTGCGTCGATATGGAGCGTCTCGACCGCGATTTGAACGCGCTTCTTTCCGGCGAACCGGTGCGGCTGAGAAAGTTCGACTTCATCGTGCACGAAGGGCGCGACGCGGACGTGGAGACGCGGCTCGCGCGCGGCGGCGCCATCGTTCTCGAAGGGCTCCACGCGCTCAATCCGATGATCGCGTCCGGCGTCTGCGACGCGTTGAAGTTCAGGATGTTCATCGAACCGCAGACCCAGCTCGAGGTTTTCGGCGACGCCAGGCTGCCGTCGGCCGACGGGCGTCTGCTCAGACGCCTCGTGAGAGACAATTCGTTCAGGAAACTCGGCCCGGCGGAGACGTTCAAGACATGGCCGAAAGTGCTTGCCGGCGAGCGCAAGTGGATCGACCCGTTCCGCGGCAACGCCGATGCGACGTTCGACTCCGGGCTGGAATACGAACTTGCGGTTCTCAAGCCCTACGCGGCCGGACTGCTCGAGGTCGCCAAGCACAAGAGGCCGGACGATCCCCGGCCGCAAATGCTCTCGGCCCTTCTCTCCACGGTGCGGGCGGTATCGCCGAATTGCGTTCCCGGCGATTCGATCCTCCGCGAAACGATCGGCGGGAGCCTTCTGGAATACTGAAGCCGTGGCTGGGGAAGAGAGAGGCTCGCTCGGCAGCAGGCTCGGCTTCATCATGATGGCGGCAGGCTCTGCGGTAGGGCTCGGGAACGTGTGGCGCTTTCCGTTCGTCGCGGGACGCAACGGCGGCGCGGCTTTCGTGATCGTCTAT
>JAFNRY010000116.1 GCA_017385345.1 Kiritimatiellia bacterium | reverse complement strand
TGTCGCATTCTGCGATGCAGGACTGCCACTGGCTGGCGCTGAAGTACTCCTGCGCCGAGCCAAGCGTCGTCTTGACAAAGAACGCCTTGGCGCCCTTTGCCGCATTGGCGAACTTCGCATGCGCCTGCTCCATGAGCCGGCCAGCCTCGGCGAAGTCGCCTTTGGCGAACGCGGCTTCACCTTCTTCGAGCAGGCTTTTCCCGTTCTGGTATGCGTCCGAAGCGTACTTCTCTGCCTTGAAGGTCGCGGCGTCGCCATTCAGCAACGTGGAGATTGACGCTCTGGCGGACTTTGCCGCATCGCGCCCCGCCTTGTTCTTCTGCAGCCAATCGAGATCGCTGGCGATCTGCGATTCTGCTTCGCTGGCGATTTCGAACGCCGCTTTCGCCTCTTCGAGAGTGAGCGGCTCGGCAAGCGCAGCAATGGTCTGCCATTGACTGTCCGCGGAGGATATGCGCTTCGCAAGCCCCTCCGGGTCGGTGCGAAACTCCGCGATGGCGTCCATCCTTTGCTTGGCATTGGACTTTTTGATGTTGATGCGCGTCTTCATGCGGACGAACTCTGCGGCGCGTTCCCCCGCGGCGGCTTCGTCTTGACGCTTGTTCGCCGCAGAAGCCTCCTCCCGGGATTTCCTTTTCTCCGCTTCTGCGGCTTCATGCGCCATTCTCGCTTCTTCGTTCCGTCGCGCCTCTTCGCGTTGGCGCACTTCTTCGTGTTGGCGATAGATCCATCCGCCGCCGGCGATCGCGGCGAGCAGCGCGGCCGCGGCAAGCACGGCCCATCCGCTGCCGCGCGGGATCGTCCGTCCTTCCAGCGCGGCCACGAAGTCGCCGCACGACGCGAACCTATCTTCCGGCTTTTTTGCAAGCGCGACGGCGAGCGCCTTGCGCATGTTTCTCGGCAACGACGGCGGCATCTTCGGCGCGTCCGTCGTCACCGCAAGACGCATTACCGCCGCGTCGCCACAGTCGAAAACGGACGCGAATGGCACTTCTCCGGCGACAAGCTCGTAGAACATGGCGGCGAGCGCATATTGGTCAGTCGCCGGTCCCTGCCTGTCGCCTTTCCATTGTTCGGGCGCCATGTACGGGCGCGTTCCGGAGGTGTCGCGGATTTCGCGCGAGAGGCGCCCCATGGACGAACGAATCTCCGCGGCGAGACCGAAGTCGAGAACGCGCGCGACCGCCGTCCCGTTCTCTGTCGTTTCGACCATCACATTGGCGGGCTTGACGTCCCGGTGCAGCACTTTGCGGCTATGCGCATAATCGAGCGCGGACGCGACCTGCCGCACCACGGCGATCGCCTTGCCGGGCGGGACCTTTCCGCCCGGGAACTGGCGGCGCCAATGCGCTAGCGTAACTCCGGGCGCGTAGTCCATGACGACCATCGTGTCCCGCTCGAACACGCGCAGCTTCGATTCCACATCTTTCGAGGTGTAGCTTACCGCGACGGCCTGATGCAGGTCGGTAACCGCGACGATGTTCGGATGGCGCAGGCGCTTCACGAGCGCGAAGTTTTTGCGTATCGATTCAAGTTCGGCAGCGTTATGCTTCACTTCCGGCGGAAGTCCCTTTACGGCGACATCCACCTCGGCAACCGTGTCGTGCGCGAGATACACGGCGCCGAATCCGCCTTCGCCGAGCTCGCGCCGGAGTTCGTATTTGTCGATGCGGCCGAGAGAGCCTTTAGCTTCTCCCGCCATCGTCACGTCGTTGTTTATGGTGTTGTAGGTCATAGGCGTTTATCGCGGCAGTGACATTCCAGGCGCCCATCCGCAATTGCACGGGATCTTGATGCCAATCATCTTC
Source organism: Kiritimatiellia bacterium (assembly GCA_017385345.1). Taxonomy (GTDB): domain Bacteria; phylum Verrucomicrobiota; class Kiritimatiellia; order RFP12; family UBA1067; genus UBA1067. Next base: position 701 of record JAFNRY010000116.1, on the reverse strand, counting down.
TCGAACAGTGATTTCATTTGATTGCCCCGGAGCGACAGGCGTTATTGTAGTTGAGTATTATCGCCGCCAAATGTTCGGCAAAAAGCGGATAATACTTTCGCCGCAAATGGGCCTCAATGATCGGGGCGATGATTTCCCCTTCCGCTTTGTTTTTGTTTATCAAATAACGTTGCGAGAACGTCATCTGATTAAATTTATTTCGTCCCTCCTCGACAATTTCTTTATCCTCCACCGTTCCTGCTTCATACTTGAAGGTCGTGCGCAAATCAAATTCTTCGCGCGTCGAGGATTTCCCATCCAGACTTGATTCTATCGTGCCGACATAGCGAACTGCATAGTCCTCCCTGTTGCGCATCATTTCGCCAGTTAGTGCTCCAGCAAGCCCGAACCCCACTCCATAATTTAGCCCCGGGCCACCGGAATAGTCCGGCCTGAAAGATACTTTTACGAAACTCACCCCCAAAGGCACATTCTCAGACGAGGGTGCGCACCGCGGCTTTATTCGGCCACCGCTGCATTTAGAAAGACATTCTCCCAGCAATTTTCCCAACGCATTGCCGTTGTACACATCTGGCGTATCGACTATGATTACGACATCTTGAACATCGCAAACGATATTCATTCCGGGTTGTAGATGTTCCGAATGCTTAAGTTCAAAGCGCTCGCTTTTGCAACCGCAGAACAGCATCGACAAAAGAATC
>JAFNRY010000008.1 GCA_017385345.1 Kiritimatiellia bacterium | reverse complement strand
GGTTAGAGATAAAAGACCAACTGAGGAATGATGAATCATGGCTTCAGGGCATTGTTTTATATCTGGAAGAGCGGGGAATGACCAAGAATTATAAGGAAGTCTGTCAACTCTTGGAAGCGTTCTTTCCTATATTTGTGACTCCGTTTGGAATATCGATTGTTTTCAGTCCTTTGCATCCATGAAAGACGCTCTGGCCGATCGAGCGCAATGAATCCGGCAAAACGACACGCGATAGTTCTGTGCAATTATAGAAAACGCCATGGTCAAGGGAAACAACTCCATCTGGAATCTCCACTTCTTTCAAACTCGTACACTTTGAAAAGCTTCCTTCCGATACATTTATACCGTCTATTTTCACAACAGACGACGGCTTCTTGAATATGACGCGCTCAAGAGCCGTGCAGCCGCTGAAATCATTTCGATCCAGACTTTCAACCCCGCGACCTATCGTAGCCTGGACGAGATTCGTGCAATTTGCAAACGACCCGCCGATGTTTTTCACACTATCGGGGATGTCGATTTCCCTCAATTGCGTTCCGCCAAAAGTACTCCTCATAGATTGCAGCGTCGATGGGAGTTTGATGGATTCAATGCCGCAACCTTCAAATACGCCGATCTGTCCAAGCGACTTAACCCCCTCGTCGATAATCACATCCTTCAGCGACTTGCAACCGGAAAATGTACAGGATCGCTCATTGTTTACATACGAAGTAAACCGGAAAACCGTATTCGTCCTGACATGGACTGTCGTGACCAGATTCGAACATCCTTCGAATGCATACATGCCATACGTTGTAACACACTCGAGATTGATGTTCGTAAGATTGCCGCATCCCTGGAAGCAGTAGTTAGGGATGTGTGTCGCCGACCTCGGCAGGCGGACGCTGGTCGTACCCGGGCCGGCAATGTTTTGATATTCCGACCATCCAACAACGATTGTTCCCAGCCCAACATTGTCGCAATCGTCTATTCTTGAAGGAATCACGATATCGCCATCTTGCGGGCTGATAGCGTAAATAGTTACATTGGAGTGTCCGCCGTCATCCCACCGATATCTATACGAGAATGTTCTGCCATCGATGACCTTCTCTCGTGATTGATCGCCCCACCCCCATGCAGTTGACGTCGCCAACAATATTGCGGCGAAAATACACGCCACCGGTTTCTTCATTTTGCGTTTTTTCCATTCGCGCATTGCCCGTCGCCAGACCATCCAGTGCATAAAAAGGGGCGCATTTACCTTTCTATGCACTCAGCCAAGGCCCGACCAAAGGCCCGAATAGAATACATGGAAAGAAAACGCGCCCAACCGGGCGCATCTCCACTTGCATGTCGTTCTATTCAGAATATTGGTCGTATTTTGGCTGAACGACGTGTAGCGTAGATGCTACATTGTTTCGTCCGCGGGGTGGAAGAGGATGTCGGCCTACATGCGTTGCTTGACGCTCCCAATCAGTTCCCGGACTATGTCCGCCCCGGCGTCAGCCGGAACATGCCGGATAATAACATAAAGCGGCGAAGCGTGTCAAACTTTGCGGCTTTTCAACGCGGCTTGCAGATTTATGCGTCTGGTCGATTTGCGATTTGGCGGAAAAAAGCGATTGCGCCGTCAAGATCCGCAAAACGGCCGTCGAGCTGCGCTTCGTAGCAAGCGCCCAGCCATTCGCCGAATTTCGGCGATGGCCTGCAACCGAGGGCGATAAGATGGCGACCGAGCAGGATAGGCTTTGGAGCGGAGTCCTTTACGCGAAGCGCGTCGGCCCGTTCCGCCAGCCACCGGAGTTCGGGGTGGTCCCCTTCCGCGCCGGCGCCGACCGCATCCGCCCTCGCAACGCGCAAAAGCCTGTCGATACGCCCCGCCTGCACGGAAAGTCGCCGGACGGCTGAATCTCCCGCCTTCGACTTCCACATTGCATACGGTCGCATATGGCATCTTACGAGCGGCGGCACTTCGCGCAGAATCCGCTCTTCAGCAGTAAGCCGCCGGAGAAAAGACAACGTCGGCGCTACACCGGCCTCGTCGTGTCCTTTGCTCCTTATCCTTCCGGCGACCGGATCGTAGGCGCTCGTTGCGGGTTTGCCGAAATCGTGGCACATGACGGCGAGTCCGACGATCAGGTCCTCGGCGTCGTCGCCCGTGCGTTCGCGAGCAAAAGCGTCGAGCGCGGCAAGCGTATGGTTCCAGACGTCCCCCTCAGGATGCCAATGCGGATCCTGCCTGCAGCCGACAAGACGTTCAAGCTCCGAAAAAAAGCGCAGCCAGCCGGCGGAGCGCAGGAACCCAAGCCCTTTCGAAACGGTCCGTCCGCGAAGCAAAAGTTTGGACCACTCTTCCATCATGCGTTCCTTCGCCAGCCCTTCCATGCCGATCGAACGGCATAAAGCCAATGTTTCAGCCGCCGGGTCGAGATCGAAACGGGCGACGAACTGCATGCCTCTCAACACGCGGAGCGGATCCTCTGAAAACTTGTCCGACACATGCCTGAGAATGCGCCGTTCGAGATCTTTCGCGCCGCCGAACGGGTCGGCGAGCGTTCCGTCGAGAGGATCGCGGTATATGGCATTGATGGTGAAGTCGCGGCGAGATGCGGCTTCTTCGATCGACAGCGAAGGGTCGGAATGTATGGAAAATCCCTTGTGGCCCGGAGCGCATTTCGATTCGCGGCGCGGGAGCGACACGTCTATCGGGAAGCGCTTGAGCTTCATTACGCCGAAGGAAACTCCGCACTCGTCGCACGCATAGCGCGACTCTATGGTTCTGCGCAAAGTTCCGGCATCGAGGCCGAACACTTCGATGTCGGCGTCCTTGACGGCGGCCGCGCGGCCCGGGCCGGCGAGAAGATCGTCCCTGACGGCGCCGCCTACAAGCCATGCGCGGCCGCCGGCGCGGGCGACGAGCGTGGCGACGGACTCTATCTCGCGCCTGAGAGCTTCGGGGGAGATTCCGTTCATGCGCTGCGGCGCGAGGCGAGATCACGCCTGACGGAGCGGGCCGCAAGCACTGCGAGGATCGCGGCGAGAACGAGGAGGAACAGCGTCGCGCAACCCTTGACGAAGTCGGGGGATTCCGAATTGAAGCTCTTCCAAGACAACATTCCGAGAGCGATCGAAGAAACGCAAAACATGAACACCATTGGTATGGCGGTCGCAAGGCACGGTTTGCGGTTGCGAACGAACCAGAGCGTCGCCGCCAGAAGCGTAAGCGCGGCCAGAAGCTGGTTGGCG
>JAFNRY010000115.1 GCA_017385345.1 Kiritimatiellia bacterium | reverse complement strand
GACGGGCTGCTCGAATTTCCCGCGCTCGAGTTCGCGTATTCCGCTCCGGGAGAGACGAACGCCGCGCTTCGCGTGAAATCGGCCGCGGTGCCGGTTCACGCCAAGCCCGGCGACCAGATAGCACTCGCCGGACTCGACGCAGACGGCGGCGGAGCAATGCCGATGCCGGACGGGATATTGTGCTCGCTTCCGGCGGACGCGGAAGGTTCTCTCGGTGTCGACGGGATGTTCGCATGGCGCAAAGCGTGCTCGGATCCGACGGCGGCGGCGTTCGCGCCGTTCGATTTTCCCGAGGCGAGGCTGAACGAGGCCGCCTGCGAAACGATAGCCGGAAACTGGGCTAAGGCTTTGCGCATCTACGCGTTGCTCGAATGGCGGATTGGACAGACGCCGGCGGTGGAGCGGGGAATCGTCGCCGCACTCGCGAGGAAAACCGGCGATCCTTCCGCCGAACTGCCGGTGTGGAGGCGCGTTTTCAGACCGGTCCTCGTATTTTCATGGAAGGGGCGTCTCGCGGTGTTCGCCGGCCTGCTCGCGGCAATTGCGGCGGTCGCAATCTTCCTGCGGCGTCTGATAAGGGTCTTCGCGTGCCTTGCAATCTTGTCAGCCGCCGCGAGCGCGCATGCGCAGACGGCCGATCCGTTCGAGATCATGGACAGGAACTTCGGCGAGATGCAGGAGCGTTTTCGCCAGCAGATGCAGGAGATGGAGTCGGCTTTCGGCGGAGCGGGCGGCGGCGCGTTCTCCTTCGGATTCGGAGGGGAGCCCGGGAAGCCCGTGAAGATAAAAGCGAATGTGAAACCCGGCAAGAAGTCCATAACCGTCGGGGAACAGTTCGATTTCATACTGGAGATCGAAACGCCGAGAAACTGCACGGTCTCGGATGTCCAATTCATCCCGTCCCAGACCGTCGGGCTCAAGCCGGCCGGTTCTCCGGGGAATCTGCCCGATGCGGTCGCCGGAAATACAAATAATGTCGTCCGCCGCATATCCGTTCCGGTCCGCTACGACGCGCCGTTCAAGGGTGACGTCGATTTCAAGGTCATGGGCATGTACAGTGTCAGCACGCGCGGCGGACGTATGCGCAATTCGTTTTTCTCGAACACGTTTTCGTCTTCCTTCTCCGTGGCGGCGCCTCCCGTCCAGATGGAAGTCAAGTCGCTGCCGTCGCAGGGCCAGCCGCCGGATTTCAGCGGTGCGGTCGGGACGAACTTCCGGATCGTCCAGAAGGCGGATAGATACGTGGTCGAGACGAACGACGTAGTGGCCATCGACTGGGAATTGAAGTTCGACGGATACGTGCCGCCGTCCGCGCTGCCCGAGGCGGCGATCCGCACCGGCGACATGCTGCGCGGAAGGCGTTATTTCGTCGCGGACGGCAGGCCGGCCACGGAGCCGGTTTCGGTTGTTTACTACGATACGGCGTCTAAGAAGTACAAGACGGTGACGGCGCGCGGCATGCCGGTCGAATACAGGGCGGCGGAAGAAGACGCCGCAGAAAAGGTCGTCGTGAACGCCGCCGGCGGTTCCGGCTCCAAAGCCCTGACGCTCAGGTTTTCGCCGCGCGACGACGCTCCGGTTGTGGCGCTTGTCGATAAAAGCGCCGCCGGAAAGTCGGTTTCCGAAGAATACGGCGAATGGGCGCGAATCGACGACGGCTCGCACGCCGGATGGGCGAGGAAGG
>JAFNRY010000114.1 GCA_017385345.1 Kiritimatiellia bacterium | reverse complement strand
GTTCAACCATTTTTCTTCTCCTCGTCCTGGTCTCACATCACTAGTAACCCAGGTCTCTGCAATATTCATCCCTTTAAAATCTGATATATATTCTGCGAAAGTTTCCTCGGGAAAGAAGAAGACCCGCGGACAGCAGAACCGGCACGGGTGTCTGCGTCACGAGCTTCGTGGCGACGACGTAGGCGTCGAAACCGTCGTCGTCGAGGCCGAGCGCTTCGACGGTGCGCGAGTCGGTGTATTTGTACACGCCGCCGACGGCGAGCGCCGGAACCCACGACGTGTCGAATGCGTTCTCATCGAGAAAGCGCAGTTTCGCGCCGAGGTTGTACTTGTTGATCGACTTGTCGCCGTACTTGTGCGCGTTGATGAACTCGTAGCCCGCCGAGATTTCGAGACGGCCGGCGAACGAGAAAGCGGCCGACCCCGTCCACCAGTCGATGCCCGCGTCGTTGAGGTTGACGTACCATGCGCCGATTTGGGGCCTGGAAACCGCGTTGGCAAAGCTGTTGGTGGAACCTTCCTCCCACGGAAGTCCGGCCGTGTATGCGAGCGGGTTGAAGGCTATGCCGCCCGTGCCTTGCAGGTTGTTGAGGGGCACGCCCGCAAGGAGCGTTTCCGCCGCCGCGGCCGCAGCCGCGAAGATTGCGATTTTATTTGCTGTAGTGATGTTCATTTGTCTTTCCTTTCTTTAGGATTCGATTTCATCTTTCCGGCCGCGCGTCGCGTGGGACGCGCCGCCCGGTGTTTGTTTTCCGCCGTCAGATCGCCTCCAGCGCGCGGTCGATTTCGGCGATGATGTCGTCGATGTGCTCGAGACCGATGGAGAGGCGTACCAGCTCCGGGGCTACGCCGCTTTTGAGCAGGTCTTCTTCGCTCAGCTGCGAATGCGTAGTGGAGGCCGGATGGATTACGAGGCTTTTCGCGTCGCCGACGTTCGCGAGAATCGAAAACACCTCGCCGTCGAGCGCATCGGCGAAACGCCTTGCCTTTTCCGCGCCGCCTTCGATGCCGATGACGACCATACCGCCGGCGCCGTTCGGGAGGTATTTCGCCGCAAGTTCCGGCTGGGAGAGCGAAGGGTACTTAACCCACGCCACTTTCGAATGGTTCTGGAGGTGCTTTGCGACGGCGAGCGCGTTCTCGCTGTGGCGCGCGATCCTGAGCGGCAGCGATTCCACGCCCTGCAGGAAAATCCACGCGGCGTCAGGCGCGAGCGTCGGCCCCTGGTTGCGGATGCCGACCGTGAGGAGGCGTATCGAAAACGCGACCGCTTTGAGCGGATCCGGCAGATCGTGCGCGAAGCGGAGGCCGTGGTAGCCGCGGTCCGGCTCGTTGTAGAGCGCGAACCTCGGATCCGACCAGTCGAAGCCGCCCTTCTCGACGACCACGCCGCCGATGCCCGCGCCGTGGCCGCCGATCCACTTCGAGAGCGAGTGGATGACGAAGTCCGCGCCGTGGTCGAAGGCCCGGAGGAGCGGCGGCGGGGCGAACGTCGCGTCCACGACGAGCGGCAGACCGTGCGCATGGGCGATTTCCGCGTATTTTTCTATGTCTGCGATTTCAAGCGCGGGGTTGCCGACGGCCTCGACGAAGAGAAGCCTGGTCTTCCCGTTGATCGACGCCTCGACAGCCCCAAAATCGTTGACCGGGGAGAACTTCACGTTGATACCGGCGTTGGGCAAAATCGCGTCGAACTGGCTGTAGGTTCCGCCGTAGAGATTCGAAGCGGCCACGATCTCGTCGCCTGCCCGGGCTATGTTCGTCACCGTGAAATAGATGGCCGCCGTGCCCGAAGCGAGCGTCTGCGCCGTCGCTCCGCCCTCGAGCGCCGCGATGCGCGCCGCGAGCACGTCGTTCGTCGGATTCATCAGGCGGGCGTATATGTTGCCGAGCTCCCGGAGCGCGAAAAGATCCGCGCCGTGCTTCGAATCCTTGAAGTTGTACGCCGTAGTCCT
>JAFNRY010000113.1 GCA_017385345.1 Kiritimatiellia bacterium | reverse complement strand
ATCTATATCTTTTGCCGAAGACCCCGCCATTGGCATTTCATCCGCATGTATGAGAAGCGACGCCTGCAACATGCGCTGGAGTTCTTCGCGCGCCGTCACCCTGCGCTTGTCCGGACCAGACTTAACCCAAAAGGCCCCTGTCTTGTCTGCATAGGGCTTAGACACGCCTTCCGGTACGATCACGACCAAAATCAGCTTGCCGTCAATGGTATGGAACTCTGTACGAGGATACACGGCGGGGCGGACATTTTCGTTTGCCGCATTGCTTATTTCGCCATCAAGCGATTTTGCATCCGCCTTGGTCAAGCCGCAGATGGTTCCATCGTCATCAACTCCGAAGAAAATTACTCCGCCGGCGGCATTTGTAAACGCCACGAGTTCTGCGGCGAGTTTGGCGACTCCGATCGACCCGCGCTTGAATTGCGTGGCGCTGTCTTCCCCTTGGGAAAGCCGTAATCTGATTTCGGTGTCTTTCACCTCCCGCCCCCTTTCAGAATGCGGCGGACTTCCGCGAGCTTCGCGGAGTCGGCGCGCAGGCGCGCGAGCTCTGCGGCGGCTTCGGCGGCCTTGCGGCGGCGCTCCTCCTCCTGACGCCGGCGTTCCGCGGCCTGGCGCTCGGCCTCGGCTTTCGCAGCCGCGCGCTTGGCCGCGATCTTCCCGGGATCGAACTGCGCTTTCGTGCCGGCCGGCGAACGGAGAAACTCCTCATAGGAATCGCATACGCCCGCGACGTCGTCCGAAAAAACGATCTGTTCGCCCTTTTCGAGCCAAAGCACCTTGTTGCACAGGGCGCGAATCTGCCCCAGCGAATGCGAAACGAGAATCGTAGTCGCGCCGCTTCCCAGGATCTCGCGCATCTTCTTTTCGCTTTTCTCCCTGAAGGCGCCGTCGCCGACGGCAAGCACCTCGTCGAGAATCAGTATCTCGGGCTTCACGAGGGAGGCGATGGCGAACGCAAGGCGCGACTTCATTCCCGACGAAAGCTGCTTGAACGGCCGGTCCGCAAACGCCTCGAGTCCGGAAAAGGAAATAATGTACGGATACGTCTCGTCCATGAACTTGCGCGTATAACCGAGCATCGCCCCGCGCAGATAGGCGTTTTCCTTGACGGTAAGATCGGCGTCGAAACCCGAAGCCAGCTCCAGAAGCGCCGAAACCCTGCCGCGGCGCTTCACGCTTCCGAGCGTCGGCTCCATTATGCCGGAGACCACCTTGAGAAGAGTCGATTTGCCAGCGCCGTTCGAGCCGACGATTCCAAGCATGTCGCCTCTGTCCAGGGAAAACGTAATGTTCCTGTCCGCCCAGAACTCCTCGACATGGTATCTCCCGGTCAAACGGTGCATCACCCATTCCTTCAAGCCGATATTCTTGAAGTCCCCGATCATGTAGCGAATCGAGACGTTGGAGCAGACAATCGCCGGCGCAGTATCAGACATAGTACAGAAATCTCGTATTGTAGCGCCGGTACATCCAGGCACCAGTGGCATAGGCCGCGACGGCGAATCCGGCCAGCACAATGTGCGTCCCCAAAGACGGCACGGTGCCGGACAGGACTATTTCGCGGAAATAGGCGATATGCCTGTACACCGGGTTGCACGCGAACACAAACTGCGCCTTCGCCGGCATTTTGTCTATCGTGTAGAATATTGCGGATCCATACATCAAAAGTTGCAGAAAAACGCTCCATAAATAGTCGAGATCGCGGAAAAACATATAAAGCGCGGACAAAATCAACCCCACGCCCATGATGAATACGAGCATTGTCGCCACGGGATACGCAAGCAACAGAAACTTCCATGTGAAAGAAACGCCGTCGATTGCGCAAAAAGCAAAGAATACGCACAACGTCAATATGAAATTGATCAAAGTCTGGACATTCCCGGAAAAAAGGAATAAATACTTCGGAACGTTCACTTTGGTGAAAATCGAGGCGTTTCCGTACAGGCTGCGCATTCCGGCGTTCGTCGCCTCGCCGAACCAGCAGAACAACAAGTTGCCGCAGAATAGATAAGTCGTATAATGCTCCATGTTGCGGCCGAAAAACTGCTCGAATACGACTTTCATGACAAGGAGCGTCAAAAGCGGCATCATGACGCTCCATCCCACGCCAAGCAGCGTACGCTTGTATTTTTTCTTGAAATCGCGCTTGACAAGTTCCTCGAAAAGGAACTTGTGGCGCCGCCAAACTGACAGAAAATCCTTCATGTCCGCCTTATATCGAATCTCCTCCAACCATCATAAGGCATTATATCATATCGTCGATGAATTGCAAGGCAACGCGGCAAAAAACGACAATTCCACGCGGCGCATATGTGGTATAATATATGAAAAGGCGAGACGGTTGAAAAAACGGACTGATACTGAAACTGATACCGAAATGGCAAAGAAAGAGACGAGAAGCGGCGCGGAAGCCGTGGTTGAATCGCTGGAGGCGGCCGGGGTCGAGGCGGTGTTCGGGTATCCGGGCGGCGCGGTGCTCGACATATTCGATTTCCTGACGGGCGCAAAGTTTCCGTTCGTTCTCGGACGGCACGAGCAGGGTTGCATCCACATGGCGGACGGCTATGCGCGGGCGACCGGCAAGCCCGGAACGTGCATAGTGACGAGCGGACCCGGCGCGACCAACATCGTCACCGGTCTGGCGACGGCGAACATCGACGGCATCCCGCTCGTCGCCATAACAGGGCAGGTTTCGCTTCCGCTCATCGGAACGGATGCGTTCCAGGAGGCCGACACGACTGGCCTCACCCGCTCCGTGTCGAAGCACAACTTCCTCGTCCACTCCGCCGACGAAATACCGGAGACGATAGCCGAAGCGTACTACATAGCGACGCACGGCAAGCCCGGCCCGGTCGTCATCGACATACCGAAGAACTGCCAGCAGGCGATGACTTCCGCGCAATACCCGGAGCGCGTGTCGCTGCGCGCATACCACCCGGAAAGTTGGGCCACGGCGCCGGAGATTGCAAGACTGGCCAAGCTTGTAAACGAGGCGGAAAGGCCCGTAATCTACGCCGGCGGAGGCGTTATCGCCTCCGAAGCGGCCAAAGAGGTTGCCGCGCTGGCGCACAGGGCGGACATACCGGTGGCCACGACGCTTATGGGGCTGGGAGCCTTCGACGAGAACGACCCGCTTTCGCTGCGCATGGCCGGCATGCACGGTACGCCGGCCGCCAACATGGCGATCAACGAAGCCGATCTCGTGATCGCGCTCGGCGTGAGGTTCTCCGACAGGGTGACCGGCAGGCTATCGAAATACGCCCCAGCCGCGAAAATCGTCCACATCGACTGCGACCGCGCGTCCATCGGAAAGAACGTCCGCGCGGCGCTCGGAATAACCGCGGACGTGAAAGACGCGCTTACGGCGGTCGCGTCGCGCATCAAGGCGGCCAAAAGACCGGAGTGGACGGCGAGGGTCCGGGGACGGCTCGAAGAAAAGCCAGCCTCGTGGAAGAGGTCGAGGCCGGGAGTCATCATGCCGCAGGAGGCGATCGAAGCGATCGGGCGCGCGGCGAAGGGCCGCGCCATCGTGGCGACGGACGTCGGCCAGCACCAGATGTGGGCCGCGCAGTTCCTGCGCCACGCGAAGCCGAGGCGATTCCTCACTTCCGGCGGAATGGGCACGATGGGATTCGGGATTCCGGCGGCGATCGGCGCCGCCGTCGCGAGACCGGATCTGAAACCGGTGGCGATCGTCGGCGACGGCGGCGCGCAGATGACGTTCGAGGAGGTGGTCGTCGCGGTGGAGCGCTCGCTCCCCGTCGCCTTCTTCGTGATCAACAACGGCTGCCTCGGAATGGTCCGCCAGTGGCAGGAGCTATTCTACAGGAAAAACTACTCGGGCTCCATACTCACTCCTGGCGGCCGCGCCGCCAACGAAAAGATAGACGCGGAATGCGTCAAAAACGGCAGATACCTGCCCGACTTCGTGCAGCTCGCCAAGGCCCACGGGGCCGCGGCGTGGCGCGTGACCGACCCGGCGAAACTCGACGCGGCGGTGGCAAGGGCCATCCGCTCGAAAAAGACGACGCTCGTCGAAATAGTCGTCGATCCGGGCGCCAACGTCTATCCGATGATACCGGCCGGCAGGACGGTCGCCGACACCGTTTACGGAAACTGAAAATGAAATCGCAGACATACAGAGTAAGTTGCTACGTGGAAAACAAGCCGGGCGTCCTCGCGCGCATCGTCGGGCTCGTTTCGGGCCGCGGCTACAACATCCAGACCCTTGAAGTCGGCCCGACGGAAGACGGCTCCGTCTCGCGCATGAAAATGGAAATACCCGGTTCGGAACCGGCGATAGAACAGATCGTGCTCCAGCTCCGCAACCAGGTGAACGTCATGGAGGCGTCCTTCCGCAAGGCAGGAAGATGACTCAATTGTGGTAGAATAGCGGCTATGGAAAATCAAAGCACAGGGTTGTTCGACATCGGATCGATGGATTTCACCCCGGACTGGGCGAGAAAGCCGTCCGGCGTCACCGTGGCGGCGACCGCCGGCGGCGCGAAAGAAGGCCTTCCCCGCCAGACGGACGGCGGCGCCCGCGGAAACAAGTTCCCGCCCCGCGGACGCGACGGCGCCGGAGGCTTCCGCGGCGGAAACCAGCGGCGCGAAGGACGGGACCAGGACCGCCGTCCGCGTCCGCCGCACCGCGAACCGTTTCCGTTCGACGTCAAGATACTGCCCGAACCGAAGGCCCTCGGCACCATCTTCAGAAAGCTCCAGCAGGACTTCCACGCGTACAAACTGAAGGATTTGGCGTATTTTCTGCTGGACAACCCGTCGTCGGTTCAATTGAAGCTTTTCCCCCGCGCCGGCGCCAAAGACGGCGAAGCACGTCCCGGCACGGCGCAAAACGCGCCGGAGAAGACCCGCGCTTTCCAGTGCAAGGCGTGCGGATTCGTCTCGACCGACCAGAGCGAAACGCTCAAGCACGTCGCGGCGGAACATCTGACCGACTACTACGACGCGAAGGAGATCGAATGCGAACCGCCGTCGGGAAACTTCAACTGCGTCGCCAAATGCGGACTCGACGGTGTCTATCTCGGCCCGCCCAACATCCACGAGTTCAACGCCAACGTGCGCGAGCGCATCCGCACCGCGCACCCCGGCATGAGCGAAGAGGAGTACCGTTCGCACATCGTGATGGTGCGCGACAAGGACGCCATCGAGGAATGGCGCAAAAGCGCGACTAGAAAAACGGTTTACACGGCGAAAAACGCGGGCGAAGGCGCGCCGGAGCTTTCGCGCGAGCAGGCCGAGGCCGAGCTGCGGCGCAACATCGCGCCTTCGCTCGTCGATACGCCAAAGAACATAATCGTCCCGGCTGACGTCGCCATGAAGAGCCCGGTCGCCGGACTGAGGCGCGCCGCCGAGGAGGCGCTCGCGAACGAACGAAGAAACCCGTACGCGATATGCTTCGCGCTCCGCGGCGCCTTCCACCACAGAAAAATGTTCTTCTTCCGCGCCAACGACAACAGAGGCCAGGAATTCGTCACCGCAGCCGAACTCAAGCCCTTCGACGCCGCGCACGCCATCCCCGAACTCGCCCGCATCGCGAAGTTCGTCGATGAACATCCCTGCGCCACGAAGCAGGACATCGTCCGGAACGAGGAAGACGCGAAACAGCTTTCCTGGCTGGTTTCGACGGGACACGTGGTCTCGTTCACGAACGGCGTCTTTTCGGCGGTGGAGAAATATCCGAAATACGGCCCGCAGTGGCAGAAGTGGCGCAAGTCCGGGAAAACGCCGGACGAATCCGCGCCGGCGGCTCCGCAGGAAACGAAAACGGAAGACTTGAAAGAAGAAACGAAGCAAGATGAAACTCCCGCTCAGCTGGCTTGACGAATACGTCAAGATCGACGACATAGCCCCGGAAGAACTCGCCGCCAAACTGACGCGCGCCGGCCTCCAGGTGGAATCCATCGAGACCGTCGGACGCAAGCCTCTCGACGACCATTTCGTCGTCGTTGAAGTGCTCGAGGCGACGCCCCATCCAGACTCGGACCATCTGCGCGTCTGCAAGGTCACGGACGGCAAAGAGACGCTGCAGGTCGTATGCGGCGCGCCCAACATGCGACAGGGGATCAAGACGGCGTTTTCCAAAATCGGCGCCATCATCCCCAATGGCGGCTTCAAAATCAAAAAAGGCAAGTTGCGCGGCGTGGAATCTTTCGGCATGTGCTACAGTTCGGCCGAACTCGATCTGCCCGGCGGGAACCACGACGGCATAATGGAGTTCCCGCCGGAAACGCCGACGGGCGCGTTCCTGCGCGACGTCCTGCCCGGCGACAAGCCGGAGACCGTCTTCGACATCGAAGTTACCTGGAACAGGCCGGACGCGCTCTCGATCGTGGGCCTCGCCCGCGAGTTCGGCGCCATTCTCGGCCGCAAGACAAAACTCCCCGCCGTCGATTTCACCGAGTGCGACGCGAATGCGGAGGATGAAATATCCGTGGAAGTCCTGGACGCGGAGAAATGTCCGCGCTACACGGCGCGCGTGGTGCCGAGCGTCGAAGACGGAAAGTCGCCGGACTTCATGGCGAAGAGGCTCGAACTTTGCGGGATGCGGTCGCTCGGGCTCGTCGTCGATGTCACGAACTACGTGATGCTCGAACTCGGCCAGCCCATGCACGCGTTCGACTACAAGACTCTCGAAGGACGCAAAATCGTCGTGCGCGACGCCAAGGAAGGCGAAACGATGAAGACGCTCGACGGCGTGGAGAGAAAACTCGACCCGTCGATGCTCATGATCTGCGACGCCTCGCGCCCGAACGCCGTGGCCGGCATAATGGGCGGCGAAGAGAGCGAAATCGCCGAAGGCACGAAAAGCGTGCTGCTCGAATCGGCCCTCTTCGACCCAGTCTCCACGAAATCCACCGCGACGAAACTCGGCATCGCCTCCGAATCCGCCTACCGCTACATACGCGGAGTGGACAAGGATCTGGCCGACTTCGCGAGCCGCCGCGCCGCGCATCTCCTCCAGAAGTACGGAAACGCGAAAATCGCCCGCGGACTGGTCGATGCGGATTCGCGCATCCGCCCGCTGAATCCAGACGTATCCCTCGACTTCGCCCGCGCCCGCAGGCTCATCGGCATGCCGATAGCCGACGCCGAGATGGTGCGCATGCTCGAATCGCTCGGCCTTTCCAGAACTGGCGGGGAAGAAGGCCGGAACGCAACCTTCTCCATCCCCTCCTGGAGATGGGATCTGACGCTCGAAGCCGATCTGGTAGAAGAGATAGCCCGTCTCTACGGACTGGACAACATACCCGACACGATGCCGTGCGCTCCGTCGATTTCGCCTCTTTCAGACGCGCCGTTCAAGGCCAAGAACGCCATCCGCTCGGCGTGCCTTGCGCTCGGCTTCACCGAGGCGATGCACTATTCTTTCCTTTCGCGCAAAGAGCTCGACGACTTCGGCGGCGGCGACGCGCAGGCTAGGCTGGAGATACCGGATCCCGTCTCGGCGGAATATTCCGTGATGCGCGATTCCCTCCTGCCGCAGATGGCCTCGTCGCTTGGGCGCAACGCGTCCCGCCAGGCGGAAAGCGCCATGCTGTTCGAAATCGGCAAGGTGTTTTCGCGCAATGGCGGAACGCCGTCCGAAAGCGAAAGGCTCTGTCTCGGCTTCTTCGGGCCGGTGGGCCGCGAGGCGCTGCGCAGGCGCAAAGCGGCGGACGAGGAGGAGGCGCTGCTCTGGATGAAGGGCGCGGTCGAAAAGCTCGTGGCCGCCTTGCGCGCCGGACGGGTCGAATTCGCCGCCTGCGACGGCGGCTGCGCCGCAGCGTTCGCCCCGGGCGCTTGCGCGACCGTGAAGATCAACGGCCGCGCCGCAGGAACGATCGGCGCGCTCTCCGCGAAAATGCGCCACCCATACAGGCTTTCCTCGCAGATGGTCCTCTGCGAAATCGACTTGAAGCCTCTGGCGGCGGGCGCGGGCTCCCGCGGCAAGTTCACCCCCGCCCCGCAGTTCCCGCCCGTGCGGCGCGACGTCGCCCTCTTCGCCGAAGCCGGCGTCTCCAACGCCGCGATCGAGTCGATCGTTCGCAAGAACGGCGGCAAACTGCTCGCCGGCATATCCCTTTTCGACATATTCTCTCCGAAAGACAGGCCGGGAGGCAGGTCTTTCGCATACAGCCTCGAGTTCCGCTCGCCGGAAAGAACTCTCACCGACGACGAAGTCGGCCAGACTTTCCGCCGCATCGTGGACGCCCTGAAGGCGACTCGAGGCATAGAGGTCAGGGAAAGCTGACCGAAAAACGACGTGGGTCCTGTGTTGCACGCGGATTGAGCAGAAATTTCTTCGCCCGACATTTCGACAAGGGGTTTCGACCCCGATTGGGAACCGAGGGTTCCGGGGATTCTGTGCTACGGCAACACGGGGCTTTTATTTTCCCCGCCCGCCTTCCTCCGCCGGCGGGACTTCCCGTCCCGGCCGCCCCCTCCGGACGGCGAAATGGTATAATCGGAACATGAGCAGACTTCATCTCGGAATACTCGGTTCGGGCGCCGGCTCGAACATGCAATCGATAATGGACGCCATCGACGCCGGAACACTCGACGCCGAAATCAAAATCGTCATGGCGGACGTCGAAGGAGCGAAAATACTCGAGCGCGCCTCGAAGCGCGGCATAAAAGCAATGCATCTCGACTGTTCGCCCTGGAAGACGAAACTCGAAGGCGAGGCCGAAGACCGCTGCATCGAAATCCTGAAAAGGGAAGGCGTAGATACCGTGGCGCTCGCGGGCTTCATGCGCATCGTGAAGCCGAAGCTTCTCGCGGCGTTTCCGCAGAGGGTGGTCAACATCCATCCCGCCCTTCTGCCGGCGTTCCCCGGCGTCGCCGGCTGGAAACAGGCTCTCGACTACGGCTGCAAGGTCGCCGGCGTAACAGTCCACTTCGTCGATGCCGGAACCGACACCGGGCCGATCATCGTCCAGAAGGCGGTTCCTGTTCTTGACGGGGACACGCCGGAAAGCCTGCACGCGCGGATACAGATCCAGGAGCATCTGGCGTATCCGGAGGCGCTGCGCATATTGGCCTCGGGGGAATGGCGGATGGAAGGCCGCCGCGTCCGCTACCGCGACGGAGCCGGAACCGAAGGCGGGCGCTCGTCGATGTAGCCCGCCGGCCCGGACGTCTTCGCGGGGTGGCGCACTTCGATTCCGCGCTTCTCGATCGCCATCCTTATGTTGGTCTGCGCCACTTTCATCGAATCGAACCGCAGCGTCAGCTTCCTGTCGGCGAAATCCCATTTCAGCGACTGCGGATCGACTCCCCCGTAAACAAGCACGGCCTCGGCCACGGTGTTGGCGTTCGACGCCGTCAGCCCCGGTATGTCCACGGTGCATTCGCACCAGTATTCCCTGCGGCACCCCCCCGCGAGAACCGCGAACGACAGCGCGAAAACGGTTGCGATTGCCCTTCTCCTTCCGTCCATGCGTACGCTCCTATTGGAAAGTCGTCGGATCCGTGCCCGGGCCGAAAGGCGATAGCTCCCTGAGCCGGGCGATCGCGGGCGGAAGCTTTTCAAGCGTGAAATCGATGTCTTCCTCCGTGTTGTACCGCGACAGGGAGAATCTCACCGAACCGTGGACCGCGATGAACGGAACGCCCATGGCCCTGATCACGTGGCTCGGGTCGAGGGAGCCGGAGGCGCAAGCCGAACCGGTGGATACGCAGATTCCCAGATCCGAAAGCGTGTATGCTATGGCCTCGCCCTCGATATAGCAGAAGCTGACGTTGAGCGTGTTCGAAAGTCTGGCGGCGCGGTCGCCGTTCACGATGACGTCCGGGCACGAAGCGAGAATCCCGGCTTCGAGCCTGTCGCGCATTGCCGCGATCCTCGCATTCTCCGTCTTCATGCTCTCGCCGGCCAGCTCGCACGCTTTCGCCAGCCCGACGATGTACGGCACGTTTTCCGTCCCCGCCCGGCGGCCGCCCTCCTGGTGGCCGCCGAGCATGAACTGGCGCATCTTCACGCCTTTGCGGACGTACAGGAAGCCGATCCCCTTCGGGGCGTGGAACTTGTGGCCCGACATCGCCAGCATGTCAACCGGCGTCTTCTCGACGTCTATGGCGATTTTGCCCGCCGCCTGCACGGCGTCGGTGTGGAGCACGGCCCCGGCCTCTTTGCATATCCCGGCTATCTCGTCCATCGGCGACACCACCCCGGTCTCGTTGTTCGCCCACATGACGGACACGATGGCGTCCTTCGTCCCCTTCAACTCCTCCCGGAGCCGCCCGGTGTCTATGTGCCCGAGTTTGTCCACCGGAAGCTCGACCGTGTCGTAGTCTTGCGCCTTGAGCCTGCGGCACGGCTGGAGCACCGCGGGATGCTCGACGGCGGTCGTGATTATCTTCGTTCCCGCCGGCCTCGACTCGGCCGCCCCGCGCAAGGCCGTGTTGTCGGATTCGGTCGCGCACGAAGTGAAGATTATCTCCTCCGGCGAGCAGTTTATGAAAGCGGCGACCTGTTCGCGCGCCCGCTCGACGTACTTCGCCACGCCGCCGCCGAACGCGTGCATGGAGCTCGGATTCCCGTAGAGCTCCCCGAAAAACGGCCGCATCGCCTCCACGACCTCGGGCGCCGTCCGCGTCGTCGCGTTGTTGTCGAGATATACTGCTTTGCTGTCCATAAGCCTCAAGGCACCGGGAAGCGCGTCGCGAGCGCTTTCGCTCCGGCCCTCACTCTTTCCCGCACCGCTTCGTCGGATATGTCGTCCAGCACGTCCGCGATCCATCCGCCGATCGTCTCGGCCTCCGCCTCTTTCATGCCGCGCGTCGTGATGGACGCCGTGCCTACGCGGATGCCGGAAGTCTTGAACGGCGATTCGGTGTCGTACGGGATCGTGTTCTTGTTGACCACGATGCCGGCCGCGTCGAGCGCGGCGGCGGCCTCTTTACCCGTGATCCCCTTCGACTTCTTGACATCTACGAGGAAGAGATGGTTGTCGGTTCCGCCAGAGACGATTCTGTAGCCGCGATCCTGGACGACCTTGCACATTGCCTTGCAGTTCTTTACGATCTGCTGCGCGTAGTCCTTCTTCGCGGGCGACATCCATTCGCGGAAGACGACGGCCTTCGCGGCGATTATGTTTTCGAGCGGGCCGCCCTGCATTCCGGGGAACACCGCGGAATCGAGCGCCTTGGCCCACTTCTCCTTGCACAGCACCATGCCGCCGCGCGGCCCGCCGAGCGTCTTGTGCGTCGTGGTCGTCGTGAAATCGGCGTACGGCACGGGAGATTCGTGCGCCCCGCCGGCGACGAGCCCAGCGATGTGCGCCATGTCCACCATCATTATGCACCCCGCCTTGTCGCATATTTCGCGGATGCGCTTGAAGTCGATCGCGCGCGGATACGCCGACGCGCCGGAAAGCAGGATCTTCGGCCTCACCTCCATCGCGAGCCGCTCGATTTCGTCGTAGTCGAGCGTCTCCGTCTCCCTGTCCACGGTGTACGGGACGATGTTGTATATCTTGCCGGAGAAGTTGACCGGCGAACCGTGCGAAAGATGTCCGCCCTGGTCGAGGCTCATCGAAAGAATCGTGTCGCCCGGCTTTATCGTGGCGAAATACACGGCCATGTTGGCGGCGCTGCCGCAGTGCGGCTGCACGTTGGCGTGCTCCGCGCCGAAGAGTTCGCACGCCCTTTTGCGCGCCAGCTCCTCCGCCGCATCGACGGGAAGGCATCCCGAATACCAGCGCTTGCCGGGGTAGCCTTCCGCGTATTTGTTCATCAAAACGCTGCCCGCAGCCTCCCGGCACGCGCGCGACGACGTGTTCTCCGACGCTATGAGATTGATCTCGGTGTCTTCCTGGAGGGTCTGCGCCTTTATCGCGGCGAACACCTCGGGATCGTCCTTGGCCAGCCCGCTCGCGTCCGAAAGCCGTCCCGCGCGCTCGAGCTTCGCCCTGCGCCTGGCGTGCCTTTCGTCCGCGTCCTCCGCGGTCGCGATGAACCTTTTCGCTATCGCCGCCGCCTCTTCCGCACCCGTGACGTCCGCCCCGATGCACAGGACGTTCGCGCCGTTGTGCCTGCGCGCGACCTCCGCCGCCTCCTCCGAGGCGCAGAGCGCGGCCCGCACGTTCTGGAACCTGTTGGCCGCCATCGACATCCCGATGCCCGTGCGGCAAACGAGCACTCCCGCGTCGGCCTCGCCGCCCGCCACCGCGAGCGCCACCTTCTGCGCGTAGTCCGGGTAGTCGCACGGCGCCGCGCCGTCCGGCCCGAAATCGAGTATCTCCTCCCCCGCGAGCGCCTTCTTCAGCGCCTCTTTCGTCTCGTATCCGCCGTGATCGGATGCTATCGCTATTCTCATCTGCTTTTGTTCCCCGTATTGTCGCGCCCGCGCGGTCCGCGGCCGCCTTTCCTGTTCAACTCTCCTCCGTGACGCGCATTATCTCCTTCACGCTCGTCACGCCTTTGAACGCTTTCGCCCAGCCGTCCTCGCGCAGCGTCTTCATGCCTTTGGAAAGCGAAAGATTGCGTATCTGCGTCGCGTTCTCCCGCCGCACGATCGCCCCTTCGACATCCTCGTCAACGTCGAGCACCTCGAAAAGCGCGCGCCGCCCCCTGTAGCCGGTTCGCGTGCATTTGTCGCACCCCACGGGCTCGAAAACCGTCTCCGCCGCCGGCGGGTACGGAAGCGTGTAGTACTTCCTGTCGAGCGGAACCTCGCGCCGGCAGTCCGGGCAGAGCCGCCGGCACAGCCGCTGCCCCATCACCCCGGCCACCGCCGACGCAATCAGAAACGGCTCCACCCCCATGTCTATCAATCGCGGAAACGCGCCCGCCGCGTCGTTCGTGTGCAGCGTCGAAAACACCATGTGGCCAGTCAGCGACGCGTTGATCGCTATCTCCGCCGTCTCGCGGTCGCGT
>JAFNRY010000112.1 GCA_017385345.1 Kiritimatiellia bacterium | reverse complement strand
GCACAGCGGCGTACCCGATTTGCGGGCGAGTTCGCAGTTGGCGAGAATCGTAGAGAGAATGTGGCTGGCCGACGAGCTTTCGTCTTCGCGGCGTTTGGCGGCGCGGAGCGCGGCCAGTACGTCGTCCGGCAGAGACGAGGACGTTTCCGCGATCAGCTTCGCCAAGGTTTCTGTGTTTCGCGATGTCATGCCGTCATATCCTTCGCCAGACGCCGTCGGCCGCGCTCGAGGCGACGGCCGCTTCCACGAATCGCATTGCCCGAACTCCTTCCCGGGCGCCCGGGAAATCGTGCGGCTTCCTGTCGCGCACGGCGGCGCAGAATTCGCGGTAGATGTTGGCGAACGCCTCGATGAAGCCTTCGGGATGCCCTGCGGGAATGCGCGCCGCCGCCGCCGGCCATTCCGCCGCAAGATATTTCGCTCCGCGCCGGTACGTCCTGTCGGGCCCGGTTGCGTATTTTACGACGAGACGCTCCGGCGACTCTTGCTCCCAGAACAGCGAAGCCCTGTCTCCGTAGATGCGGACCCTGACGCCGTTGTCTTCGCCGGTGGCGATCTTCGATGTCACGATGGACGCTTTCGCCCCGCCGGAGAACCGCATCAGGATCGAGGCGTCGTCGTCGAGTCTGTTGCCCGGCGCGAAAGAAGAAAGGTCGGCGAGGATGGATTCCGTCTTCAGGCCTGTTATGTATTCGGCCAATGTAAAGGCATGCACGCCGATATCGGCCACGACGCAACTCGGGCCGGATCGCGCCGGATCCATTTTCCAAGCATTGCGCTTGTCGAGAGGCTTGGAGAAGTCTATTTTGCGGAAGCTTCCCTGCTGGTACTCGATTACGGTTTTGCATATCGCGCCGAGTTCGCCGCGCGCCACCAGATCGCGCGCGAGTTTCACCATCGGCGCTCCGGTGTACGTGAACGGTATAGCGAGCATGCGCCCACCTTCGCCGGCGATGCGTCCGAGTTCTTCGGCTTCGGCCACGGTCAGCGAAAGCGGCTTTTCGCACATGACGTCCATTCCCGCTTCGAGAGCCGCCTTGGCTATCGGGTAGTGGGAGTCGTTTGGTGTGCATACCGCGACGAAATCCGCTTCCCCTTTGACGCGTTCGATCATGGCGCGCCAGTCGTCTTTGGACGAATAGCACCCGTCTATGAGATCGGCCAGATCGTCGAGACGCACGGCCATTCTGTGGACCGGTCCGATGAAAGAACCCGCGCCGCCGCCGACCATGGCGTATTTCAGCCGCTTTTCCACGTTTACATCCTCCCGGAATGGACGTCGATCAGATCGCAGAGTCTCTTGTAGGCGATTGCGAGATCGTCGTTCACGACTTTGTGCATGTATTCGCCGGCGCGTGCGATTTCGCCCTCCGCATTGGCCAGGCGCCGTTCGATCGTCTCCGGAGTGTCGGTTCCGCGGTGTTCGAGTCTTGCGCGCAACTCTTCCATGGAAGGCGGCATCAGGAATATGTCCACGTAGCCGGCCTTCATGGGATCGGAATCCGCCAGCGCGCGTACGTAGTCGCGGACGCGTCCGGCGCCCTGCACGTCTATGTCGAGGATCATCGAGTTGCCTTCGGCGAGCACTTCCTCCACAGGCGCTTTTAGCGTGCCGTAGTAGTTGCCGTGCACTTCGGCGTATTCTATGAACGCGTTCCGTCCGGCGAGCTCGAGAAACCGTTCGCGGGAGAGGAAATGGTAGTCTATGCCGTCTTCCTCTTCGCCGCGCGGTTTGCGGGTCGTGCAGCTTATAGAATACACGATGTCGTGGTATTCCTGGAGGAGCATGTCTATCAGCGTCGATTTTCCGCAACCGCTCGGCGCGGACAGGACGATGAACAATGGTTTGGTCTTTTGCATCGCGTCGAATTATAGCAAATCGCGCTTTCCCCGGACGGATGACGCTTGCGGATCGGGCGGGAGACGGTGCGCGGCCTCTCCTTGCGCGGAGTTTCGCACTTCCGGCTGCGTCTTTACCCTGTCAAAAGACCAGACCAGCGGCTCGTGCGGTATGGTGTCGAGCGAGAATGCCGGGATCAGCGATGTCAAGGTGGCCCGTTCGCCTTCGGGAATCCAGCCGCACGAGGCGGCGAGGGCGCCGATAATCGCTTCCGGCGGAACGCCGGCCGCACGGTACGAGGCGATTCGCGTGTCTCCGTGCCGTTTTGCGAGCCGGCGTCCGTCCGGTCCGGTGACTATCGGGACGTGGCAGTAGCGCAGTCCGCGTCCGGCCTGCAGCGCGCGTGCTACGAGTATCTGCGGCGGCGTTGCCGGCAGAAGATCGTCGCCGCGGACGACTTCCGTGACCCCTGTCGCCAGATCGTCCACGGTTGCGGCGAGCGTGTATCCAGCGCCGTCCGGATCGCGGGCGAGCGGGAAGTCGCCGAGCGCGGCGAAAACGTCCTGCGAGTATTTTCCGGAGAAGACGTCTTCGAAGTCCACGTGCGTTCCGCGCTCGACGGCGAAGCGCCAGCATGGAAGGGCGTCGCGATCCATGTTTGCCGCGGCCTCCCAGTACGAATCGAATCTTCCTCTGCACGTGCCGGGGTAGCGCAGTTGCTCTCCGGCGTGCGGGGCGCTTTGCGCGTTTTCGACGTCGCGGCGGGTGCAGATGCAGGGATACGCGAGTTTTTTGCGGCGAAGCTCCTCGAGCGCCTCCCGGTAGATCGCACGGCGTCCGGACTGTCTCATTTCCTCGTCCCAGTCGAATCCGAGCCAGCGCAGATCGTCAAGCATCGCCTCCGTTGCGGCCGGCTTGTCGCGCGGATGGTCGAGATCTTCGATGCGCATGATCACGCACCCTCCGAGCGAACGGGCGCGGAGCCACGCTATCATGAAAGTCCTCGCGTTGCCGATGTGCAGCGCGCCGGTCGGACTCGGCGCGAGGCGTCCGCAATATCCTACTTTGCGAGCCAGAACTTCTTCCATTCCGAAATGAACAGCTCCAGACCTTCCTGCGAGCCGAACGCGGCGGCGTTCGCCTTCTGCATGTCGCGCGTCTTTAGCAGGGTTTCGATGTAGTTCTTTTTGAGATTTTCAAAGGGCTTGAAGCGGACGCGCGGAGCGCCTTTCTCTATGAAATGCGCCATGGACCACGCCATTCTGTATTTCAGACGCCGTTCGGCGTCGCTCCCCGCGTAGAACCCGGCGTAGTCCGTCGCGATCACGGCCGGCATCGATTTCGCAAGCGCGTCGATGTCCGCCGCCACTCCCCAGTCCGTCGATTGCGTGTCTTCGAAATACTGCGCGTAGCCTTCGTTGAACCACGGCGACGCCGGTATCATGCTCGTCGCGTAGGAAAGATACTGGTGGAAGGCTTCGTGCCGTATCGTCCTGAGAAGTTCGGCGGCTCCGTCCTGCGGAAGGTACGCCACGAGTTCTCTGCGCGCCGGGCTCCAGTACGCGGCGCTCCATTCCATGCCTTCGACGTCGTTTTCGCCGAGCGCCGCGAGGTATTCCGCGCGCGATGCGTATATTCTGGCGACGGCGAGCGAATTGGTCGCCGAAAGCGGCGACGGCACGGTTTCCGCGTACAGTTCGCGCATTGCGCCGAGTTCGTTGGTGAGAATGTTTATGAATGTTCCGCCGGACGGCAGGTTGTCGAGTATTGAAAACTCTTTCGCGTCCGTCGATTTCCACGCCACATAGTTGGTGATGCTGTGCCGCGCGTCCGCGCGGAGAAGTTCGCGCTCCGGCAGTTTCGAGGCTTCGCCCCTGCCCCCGGCCGCGGATTCCACGTAGCGTGCGCTTCTGTACGCCCGGCCGTCGTCGAGCGTTTTCGCTTCGGAGCGCAGGTGGATTGCGGCGACGTCGCGGAAGGGGGCCAGAAACTCTTTTTCGAATGTTTCGACGGCGGCTTCGATGTCGTCGCCGGGAGCCAGCTCCCAGGACGCGTAGTACCACGAGCGCGAACCTTCCGGGAGGAAAATGCATACCACCGCGGTCGTGTTGGTGCCGTGGAGATATTCGACGTTTTTCATGCCGCGGACCGGAATGCGCGGCGCGGTTGAATCTTCGGCTATGGGGAAAGGCGAAAGCGCATCGGCCGCGTCGCGGCGCAGATCCTCGTCCTTCAGGCGGATCGGCGCGATGTTGGCGACGTACGTCTCGCGCGTCGCCGTATTGCCGTCGAAGAGAGGAACCGCGGTGTCGAGGCGCGCTACGGAGAGCATGCGCCCGCTTTCGTCCACCCATCTTCCGCATACCGTGCGCGACATCCACAGCTCGAATTCGTCGTAGCGGTCCTCAAGTCTCATTGCGCCGGACGGTTCCGTGACGAGATACGCCTCGGCGCGCGGCATGTCCAGAGGCGCCGCGCGCAAAAACATCGCTGCGGCGAGCAGAAACATCACAGGCCTCCCATTATGAGCGAGCCGAACGTGGATATCGGCGTGGTGTCGCGGAAGTTGTCCACGGTCTGGCGTATGTCCTTGGCAAGCCCTTTGACTTCGTCGTAGAGTTCGCTGTCGGCAAGGATCTTGCCGAGTGTTCCTTCGCCGCGCTCGAGCCTGTCCGCCACCCTGTTGAGCGTATCTACGAGCCTGTTGGCGCCGTCGAGAGCGTTCGAGGCGTCGAACGAATCCGCCGCCTTGCGCAGCGATTTGACCGCGGCGTCGAATTCGCCGTAGATGGGATCGTCCTTTGCGAACAGCCTGCCGATGAAACCTTCTCCCTTTTCGAGTCTCTCCGCCGCCGCCGCCGCCGATGAAAGGGTTCTTTTCAGGTCGTTCCACGGCGTTTCGTCGCCGGCGACGAGCTTGCCGAGAATCCCTTTGCCTTCACGCACCGATGCAACCGCCGCCGAAACGTCGGCCATGGCTTTCTTCAAGTCGCGGTACACCGTATCGTCCGTCGAGACGAGCTTGCCGAGGGTTCCTTCCCCGCGTTCGAGGCGTCCGGCAACCTCTTTTATGCTCGAACTCGCGTCGGCGAGATCCGACACGAGCCTTTTCAGCTCGCCGCCGGAGGCGACGTCGTTCAGATTCTTGGCGATCGACGCGAGGTCGCGCATCCAGTCGCTCGGCGTTTCGCCCTCGAAAGCCGTCGATTCGAGCGGAAGCGGCTCTCCCTCCCCCTCTTCGAGCAGCAGATAGTTGCCGCCGAGCACCGAAAGATTGCAGACCGCTATGCGGTACTTTTCGCGCAGCACCACGCCGCGGTCGATTTCGATGCGCGCCACAAGCCCGTCCGGCGCGAGCGAGATGCTTTCCACCGTTCCGACCTTCGTGCCGCGGTATATGACGCTGTCGTGGTCCTTCAGCCCGCCGGCGTCTTTGAACGACACGCTCGCCGCCACCTTGCTTTTGCGCTGGAAAACGTCCACGCCCGAGATTACGATGGTGAAATAGACGAGCGCGGAAAGCACCGCGAGCATGAAAAGCCCCACTATCGCCTCGCCGAAAAAGTCTTTGCGTCCGGCCGCCATTTCACGGTCTCCTTTCTTCGATTTTGCCGTTGCCGAGCCCCGCAGCCGCGAGAAACTCCACAGTTTGCGGGTTGGAAGATCCGGCGAACACCTCTGGTGTCGAGCATTCTACCACGCGCCCGTCTTTCAGAAACATTATCCTGTCGGCGTACGAAAGCGCCGCGCGCAGGTCGTGCGTCACGACGACGGACGTCATGCCGTACTTTTTGTTGAGAGTTTTTACGAGAGAATCAATCGATAGCGCGGTGACCGGATCGAGGCCGCTCGTCGGCTCGTCGTAGAGCACGATGTCGCTCCTTCGCACGATGGCCCGCGCAAGTCCGGCGCGCTTCTGCATTCCGCCGGAGATTTCAGGCGGGTACTTGTCCGCCGCCGCCGAGAGTCCCGTCGCCGCGAGCGCTTCCGCCACGCGCGCGTCTATTTCGCCGCGCTTCAGGCGGGTGCATTCTTCGAGAGGCAGCGCCACGTTCTCCGCAACCGTCTTCCACGCCAGCAGCGCTCCGCCCTGGAACAGATAGCCGATCCTTCCGCGTATCTTCGCAAGTTCGCGCCCGCTGCACGCGGATACGTCCACGCCGTCCACGAGCACCTGCCCCGACGTCGGCGAAAGAAGGCGCACGAAATGTTTCAGCGTCACGGACTTGCCTGTGCCGGAAGGTCCGACGATGCAGAAAATCTCGCCTTTTTCGATGGAAAACGAGACTCCGTCGAGGACGGCGGCTCCATCGAACCTTTTCACTACATTCCTGAATTCGAGCAGCGGCATCCCGTTCACCTGTAGCAGACCCGCGTGACCATGTAGCCGGACATGAGTATCAGAAGGAATCCGGCGATGACGCTCCTCTGGGTCGATTTGCCGACGCCGGTAGCGCCGAACGAGGCCGAGAAGCCCTCTGCGACCGACACCGCGCTGATAGTGAAGCCGAAGACCAGCGCCTTCAGAAGCCCGACGTACAGGTCTTTCACGTCGGCCGCGGAAACCGCCGCCGACATGTATTGACCGAAATCGACGCCCAGCTGGGTTACGCCTACTATGCCGCCGCCCAGCACGCCCGCGACGCAACAGTAGAAGGCGAGAAGGGGCGCGGTCGCCGCCAGCGCGAGTATCCTCGGCGCCGCGAGATACTTGACCGGAGAAATCGACATGATCTCGAGCGCCGCGATTTCGTCGTTGGTCTTCATGGTGCCCAGTTCCGCCGCGATCGCGGATCCGACGCACGCCGCCAGGCACATGCCGCAGCTGAATGGCGCCATTTCCCTGGCGAGAGACACCATTACCGCCGCGCCGAGGTACATTTCCTGGTTGAACCGCCTGAGTTCCAGTCCGACCTGCAGCGCGAGTATCATTCCCGTGAAGAGGGAAACGACCGTCACTACAGGCAACGGCCTTATGCCCGCGGCGTAAAGCTGGCGCGAAAGATCTATCCTGCCGGAGCGTCGCGCAAGAACCTGCGGAAACGCCGCGATCGAGCCGCATAGTATGCATACGGTCCGCCCGACCGCCGCCAGAAAGTCCGCAAGACGCCAGACGACGCTTTGCGCGATGGAGCGCGGAGCGTCGTCTCTTGCGGTCTCGCGGACGATGGTCATTTCTTGGCCGGAGCCGGCGCGGCCGGCTTGGCTTCCGCCGCGGGCGCGGCCGGTTTGGTTTCTGCCGCCGGCGCCGCCGGCTTGGTTTCCGCCGCAGGCGCTGCCGGTTTGGTTTCCGCCGCGGGCTCCTTTATCTCGGGCGCCACCGGCTTGGCTTCCGCCGCGGGCGCGGGTTCGCGCTTCGTCCAGCGTTTGATCGTGTCGATTGTAGCGTCGATGCCGGCTTTCTCCGGCGCGTCTTCAGCCAAGGTTTTCTTCAGCGCCTCGAGGCCTTCGATCGCCGTTTTCTTGTCGCCGTTTCTTGCCTGGCATCTTGCAAGGCCGAGCTTGGCGGCGGTAAGCAGCGTGGAATTGCCCTTGGCGGAATCGATGAACGACTTGTATGCTTCGCCGGCCGCTTTCCAGTCCTCGAGCGCTTCGAGACTTTCCGCCTTTCCGGCCTTGGCGACGCCCTCGTATCCGGCCGGTTCGGCTCCTTCGAGCGAATTGTAGATTTCGAGCGCCTTCTGCGCGTCGCCTTCGTCGCGTCGCGCGAGGTACGCCGCGGCGAGTTTCAGCCGCAGCGCGGGGCCGCTCTTGCCGTCGCCGTACGCCGCGGCCGCCTCTTCGAGCGCTTCGACGCCGGAGACCTGCCCCGCGAGCGCCGCCGCCGCCGCTTCCGCGCGCGACTGCCGCCATGCGTTGAAACCCCATCCTGCAAGACCGGCGAGCAGTATGCATCCGCCGATTGCAAGATGCTTCTTGCCGTCTTTTTCCCACCATTCGATAACCGGCAGCAGTTCGTCGGGCATGTTCATTTCGCTTTTTCCTCCTCTTTGTCGTGGTCAGCTGTTTTTTTCTCGAACAAGTCGGCCCATGCGTCCACGGCGCTCTCGTCCCGTCCTTCCGCCCGCGCTACGATCCTGTTGTAATCGAGCGCGTCCAGGAAATCCGGGTGGAACACGAAACGCGATTTTTCCTTCGTCGGCGGGGCCGAGAGCCGCTTCACGCTTTCCATCAGCATCGTCGCGGAGAAATACACCGACTTCGGGATCTTCAGCTGGCGCGTCATGGTCTGCATGGCGGCGCGGCCGGCGCCGTCTCGCGAGAGCTTCTTCGCAAGCGGCGCCATCAGCGCCGCCGCCCTGAGCGCGTTTGATACCTCGTTGCCTTCCTTGGCTCGGACGGCTTCGAGCGTGTCGAGGGTTTCGAGATATTTCCACAGTTTGCTCCGCGTTCCGCCGGCGGCGTCGAACGCGGCCGAAAGCTCCGGCAGCAGGTCGCCGAGCATCCCGCATTCGTACATCAGCCGGAAGGCCTGCGCCGAGCGGCCGTAAGTGAACAGGCGGAATATTTCTTCGCAAACCCGCGGAACGGACGCGGCGAGTATGCACGAATGCAGCTTTTTCATCGCCGCGAACGTCTTCTTTTCGATGGTGAAGCCGAGTCTCGCCGAAAACTTCACCGCCCGCATCATCCTTACCGGATCTTCGTTGAAGCGGCGCGCGGGATCGCCGATCGTCCGGATGATCTTCGCTTCTATGTCCTTTACGCCCCCGACCCAGTCTATGACGCTGAAATCCTCGATATTGTAGAAAAGGCCGTTCACGGTGAAGTCGCGCCGGTAGGCGTCTGTCTCCGGCGTGCCGAAGGTGTTGTCTTCGCGCTGGACGCCCGCCGCCTCTATCGCGTCGCCGACGGATTCCGGCTCCTTGCGGAACGTGGCGGTTTCGATGATCGTGTCGCCGAACCTGATCTGCGCGAGGCGGAAACGCCGCCCTATTAGATAGCAGTTGCGGAACGTCTTGCG
>JAFNRY010000111.1 GCA_017385345.1 Kiritimatiellia bacterium | reverse complement strand
AGGGAATCCGCCACCGGCGCGACCGGGCGCAGGCGTTCCGGCGCGTGGCTGCCGCCGGAATAGAGGATGCAGGCGGCGCCTATGGCGTCGGCGGTTTCCTTGTCGTGCAGGGAGTCGCCGACGACCGCGAAGGTTTCTCCCGGCTTCGCCGCCGATATGCGGCGCGCGAGGGCGCGGGCCGCGTCGATTTTGGAGCCGCCGTCGAGATTGCCGGTCCCGCGCACGGCGTCGAAGCGGCCGGCGAGGCGGTAGCGCGCGACTTCACTTTCGAGGAGGCCCTGCTCCATCGCCGAAACCACCATCTGGGAGAAGCCGAGCGACGCGGCGAGATCGAGCGCTTCGGCGGCGTCGCGTGCAAGCGCCTTCGGCTGCGCCAAATACGCGTCGTGGTATTCGCGAGCGAGGGCGTCCCAATCTTCCGATTCGAGATCGAGCCCCGCGCGGGCATAGTAGTCTCTCGCCGGGAAAGCGAAAGTCGCGCGATATTCGTCGAACCCGACCGGCGGAAGCGAACGGCGGCGCAATATGCCGGAAAGCGCGGCCACGGCCGCATGCGTATCGTCGAGCAGCGTGCCGTTCCAGTCCCAGAAAACCGTCATGCGCCGGTCTGTTCGCGTATGCGCAACGCTTCGATTGATATGGCGGCCGTCGCCCCGGACGGAATCTCGACGATCGCGCCTTCGAGGACGCATGGACCGTCGGCGACGTCGAAGCGCGCCGGCATTCCGGTGGTGAACTTCTGCAGCACAGGCTCGAGTTTTCGTCCTATCGATCCGGTGTACGGACCGGTCATGCCGAGATCGGTGATGTACGCCGTCCCCTTCGGCAGGACGGTCGCGTCGGAGGTCTGCACGTGGGTGTGGGTTCCGGCCACGGCAGCGACGCGCCCGTCGAGCCACCAGCCCATGGAAATCTTCTCGCTCGTGGCCTCGGCGTGGAAATCGACGAGCACGGGGACGTCTTTGGGGATTTCGGCGAGCGCCCGCTCCATGGCGGCGAACGGGCAGTCATTCGGCCCCATGAACACGCGCCCCTGGAGATTGACGACCGCGAAACGGAACGTCGGCATGGTGAAGAGCCGCCAGCCCTTCCCGGGGCATCTCTGGGGGTAATTCGCCGGACGCACGACGCTTTCGAGCGAATCTATCTGGCCGGCGAACTCCTTCTGGCCCCATGTATGGTCGCCGAGCGTTATGGCGTCCACGCCCGACCTGGCCAGTTCCGCCGCGATCGCGGCGGTGAGGCCGCTTCCGCCGGCGGCGTTTTCCGCGTTTGCGACGACGGCGTCGATGCCGCGCTCCCTTCGCAGGGCGGGAAGGCGCTCGCGGACGATGCGCCGCCCGGGCGAGCCGACGATGTCGCCAATCATAAGAATTTTCATTTCCCCTCCTTCGGATTCGCTTCGAGCCATCTGGAGGCGTTGGCGTCGCCCTTCAGAGCGCGCGCGAAGACGAGCCACCACGCCGAAAGCCTCGAATCCGGATCCAGGCCGCCGGCTCCGTCGGCATAGCATCTGGAAAGCGTCTCGGCCGCGACCGCGTCCCCTTTGGCGGCAACGGATTCGAGAAGCAACAAGCCCTTGCGCGCGTCGCGCCGGCCGGCCTCGCCGGAAACGAGCATCATCGCGAGATTGATTCTCGCCTGCGCGCCGCCCGCGATAGCCGCCCGCCTGAAGCATTCAATCGCCTTCGCCGGGTCGCGCTCCGTCCCGCGCCCTTCGCGGTACATTGCGCCGAGATTGTTGAGCGCGCCGGGATGCCCCTCGTCCGCCGCGCGCTTGAAGCATTCGAAAGCGGCGGCGGCGTCCCGCTCCGTGCCGATCCCCTTCTCGAGGCAGAATCCGCGATTGTACAAGGCGTTGGCGTCGCCGGTCTCCGCCGCGGCTGAAAACAGGGCGAACGCCTCCCGGGGATCGCTTTCGATCTTCTCCGTGCCGGCCACGTTCATCGCCTGCACGTTCCCGAGCGCTATCGCGCGTTCGAGCGCGTCGCGGTCGTTATCCGCGACTGCGATCAAATACCACGCCATCGCGCTGCCTTTCTTCGCGGCCGCCTCGACGAGCGGTCTCGAGGCGGCGATATAGCGCTCCCTCGTAGCCGCGTCGATCCTGACGGACGCCGGAGCGTCGTCGAACTGCGAGATGGCGGCTGTCACGAACTGCTGGACCGCTCCGCCGCGCGCGGCCTCCGCCGCGACGATTGCGGCGGCCTCGGTGTAGCGCGCGGCGTCGCCCGCCGCGCGCGAATCGAGCCGACGGAGGAAGTCCACCCCGCGTGCCGCGGTTGCGAAAATCGCTGCCAAGGGGAAGGATCT
>JAFNRY010000110.1 GCA_017385345.1 Kiritimatiellia bacterium | reverse complement strand
CAAGTTATGCGATTCTCCCTTTGTTCGCTTCCCGAAATTCTGGCGGGAGGATCGCGTTCTCCCGGAAAAACGTTCCCGAAGGTTTGGTTAAACGTTCAGGATCGTTTACCCAAACGTTCAGGATCATTTGACCAAACGTTCGAGAAGGTTTTCCCGAATGATCGTGAACGTTTTCGGCCGCGATCCGGTGCAGAAAAGTTTCACTGTGAGATAATGACTTGAAAATCCAAAATTGCAGCCAAGAAATTGTAGATAATATAAACGCGGTTTTCCCGCCCTTGCCGGCCTCGCACGGTGGCGGCGTCTTTGTCCGTTGCGATTGCGCATACGGAGGACGGAGGAGAAGATGCCGCCGGCCGGCGCGGAACGACCGCAAAATCCCGGCAATCGATAATTGCACATTTTGACTTTTTCCCAAAGATGCAAAAATATCAATTATCTCTTTGCCGGCCTAAGTGGAACGGGCATCCTGCCCATTACTACCACTACTATAAGTCATATCAAACCGCCACTATACGGGCTGGAAGCTCGTTCCGCTTAGACGCTCCGGGAGAGGGCGGTTTGCAAGCCCGGAGGGGGCGCCGAGGCAAGTCCCATGCGGCTCGACGGCGAGTCGCACGAGAGTCGCCGGCGAGCCGCATGGCTGCCGGGCGGCGAAGAAGCATACAAGCGCGAAAACGAAGAGTTCGAGCGCCAACTCGGCGCCGCCGCCAAAATCCTCGGCATCAAAACGCCAACCAATTCCGCGACAAGATAAAGAGAGGTAGAAGTAGGATACCGGTTCCGCTTCCGGTTTTTTGCTATAATTTCCCGTGCGAAACAAAAGCAAAAGCAAAAAAGCACGAGACATGGGAGTAAAAATACTCGGAACCGGCAGTTATCTTCCGCCGAAGACGGTGACGAACGACGACATTGCCGCGGCGTTGGACACGTCGGACGAATGGATATATTCGCACACGGGAATACGGTCCAGACACGTGGCCGGCGAAGGGGAGAGCACGTCAACGATGGCGGCTGAAGCCGGGCGCGCGGCGATGGCGGCGGCCGGCGTGGAACCAACCGAGATCGGTTTGATAGTTTTAGCAACATCGACGGCGGACTACAATCCGTTTCCGTCAACGGCGTGCATCGTGCAAGACATGCTGGGCTGCCGCAACGCGGGCGCGTTCGACCTGCAGGCCGCCTGCGCGGGTTTCGTCTATGCTCTCGAACAGGCGCGCGGTTTCGTCAACTTCTATCCGGACAAGAAGGCTCTCGTAATCGGCGCGGAATGTCTCACTCGCGTATTGGACTGGACGGACAGGTCGAGCTGCATACTTTTCGGCGACGGAGCCGGGGCGGTGGTTCTCGGGAACGACGAGGCGCCCGGGGCTGCGTCGATGAAGACGAAAGCGCATACGATTCTCGGGGCGGACGGAGCGGGGGCGCATTTCATCCAGCGGACGGGGGGTTGCCGCGAGGCGTTGCCGGCGGGCGCCGGCGGGGTGCCGGGAAAGAGCGTTCCCCGCATTCCGGAATTGACGCTCAAAGGGCACGATGTATTTGCGTTCGCGGTAAGGACGCTGGCGAAAGTTTCGAGCGAGCTGTGCGAAAAGCTCGGCACGACGCCCGGCGAGATCGACCGCGTATTCGCGCATCAGGCGAACGGGCGCATAATAGAGGCGGTGGCGCGGCGCATGAAGCTGCCGCTTTCGAAATTCTGGCTCAATCTCGAGACGACGGCGAACACAAGCGCGGCGTCGATACCGATTTCCCTCGACCAGGCCGTGAGGGCGGGCGAATTGAGGGAAGGAATGAAGATTCTCATGGTTGGATTCGGCGCGGGGCTTACCTACGCCGGCACCTACTGCACATGGCCGGAACTGTAGGCGAAGGCGGACGATATGAAAAAGGTGATGATAACAGGCATAGGGATGCTCACGGCTGTGGGCAACGGGAAAAAGGCGACGTGGGAATCGGTGAAGGCCGGAAAGCCCGGGATCGGGCGGATTACGAAGTTCGATCCGTCGCGGTGCACGTGCCAGGTGGCGGCAGAGCTGAAGGGATTCGAGGAATACGCGATCGGCGGGGGGCTGCTCGACAAGCGCGAGGCGCGGCACATGGCGGACTTCTCCAAATACGCTGTCGCGGCGGCGGTGGAGGCGTGGAAAGACGCGGGTTTCGCGCGCAAGGGAGCGGAGGCGGAAGGCGGCTTCGCGCCCGATCCTGACCGCGTGGCGACGATTCTCGGCAACGGCATCGGCGGGCTCGAAGTTACCGGCGAGTCGTTCAAGACGCTTTTCGAACGCGGACCGGACCGGCTTTCGCCGCTGGCCATACCGGAGCTGATCGCGAACGAAGGCGCCGGAAACATAGCGATAACGCTCGGCGCAAAAGGGCCGGCCCATGTTGTCGTCACCGCATGCGCAAGTTCGACGGACGCGCTCGGATACGCGCTCGATCTCATTCGCGCCGGGAGGGCGGACGTTGCGATCGCCGGCGGCGCCGAAGCCGTCATAATGGAGTTTTGCGTGGGCGGCTTCATGAAGGAGAAGGCGCTCGCCACCAAGCTCAACGATCGTCCGGAAAAGTCGTGCAGGCCGTTCAACATCGACCGCGACGGCTTCGTCATGGGCGAGGGCGCGGCCATATTGATTCTCGAATCCGAAGAGCACGCGAAGGCGCGCGGGGCGAAAGCGTACGCGGAGCTGGCGGGGTACGGGGCGACGTGCGACGCGTACCACATCACGGCGCCGGATCCATCCGCCGACGGGGCGGTCAAGGCGATGGAAATCGCTTTGAAGGACGCCGGGGTGGAAGACCGCTCGACGGTGGACT
Organism: Kiritimatiellia bacterium; assembly: GCA_017385345.1. Classification (GTDB taxonomy): domain Bacteria; phylum Verrucomicrobiota; class Kiritimatiellia; order RFP12; family UBA1067; genus UBA1067. Next base: position 8,011 of record JAFNRY010000110.1, on the reverse strand, counting down.
ACATCAACGCTCACGGCACATCGACGAAACTCAACGACTCGATGGAGACGCTGGCGATCAAGCGCGTGTTCGGCGAAGAGCAGGCGCGCAAGATCAACATATCATCGACAAAGCCTTTCCACGGCCACTGCCTCGGGGCGACGGGCGCGATCGAGGCGGCCATCACGGCTCTGGCCATCGACGAGGGGTTCGTGCCGGCGACGATCAATTACGAGAATCCCGACCCCGAACTCGACCTGAACTACACGCCGAACGAGGGCATAAAGCGCGACATACGCGTGGCGATGAGTTCGTCGCTCGGTTTCGGCGGGCACAACGGAATACTCGTGTTTAAGAAGATCTGAACATAAACGGCATCACCGTCCGCCCTGCGAAGCGGCGCGGGCCGGGAAGTGCGCACGGAAAGAGCAAAATGGAAACACCCACGTTCAAAAACATCTACAACAAACCCGGCATCGAACTGCTGCCCCACAGACCGCCGTTTCTATTTCTCGACACCCTCGTGGCGGCGGACGAGACCGGCGCGATCGGAGAATACACCTACACGGCCGAAAAGAACGACTTCTTCCGCGGCCACTTTCCGGGCAATCCGATAGTACCCGGGGTGGTGCTGGTCGAAACCATGGCGCAGGCGGCGGGCGCGGGAATCGTGGCGCGCGGCGCCCTCGCGGCAGATCCTGACAAGGAAGCCGTGTTCATTCTCGCTTCCGTCGAAAGCGCGCGTTTCCGCAGGCCGGTGCGTCCCGGGGACAAACTCGTCACCGTGGTGCAGAACGTGAAGATAGGCTCCAAGCTCGGCGTCTTCTCGATGAAGGGATACGTCGGGGAAGAGCTCGCGTGCGATTGCACGGTGAAATGCATGCTCGGGGAGAAATAGGCGAAATGATAAGGATTGTCAAGGCCGGGAGCGCGGCGCTCGAGAGATTCAACGCGCGGCCGGCGTTCCCCGAGGAGGCGGAAAAGGCGGCGGCTGCGGTTCTCGCGGAGATAAGGCGCGACGGCGACAGGGCGGTCCGCAAATACGCCGCAAAGTTCGAAGGCTGGAAAGGCGGCGGACTGAGGGTCGAGGCGCGGATCGAAGATCTGGAAAAGAAAATCGACGCGAAGACCAGGCGGGCGGTACTGGAGGCGCACAGGGCGGTGAAGAGATTCGCGAAGGCGTCGCTGCGCAAGAACTGGTCGATCCGGACGCCCGGCGGCGGGAAGTCCGGGGAGTTTTTCACGCCGATGGACCGCGTAGGGGTGTACGTGCCCGGAGGCACGGCGCCGCTCGCCTCCACATCCATCCACACGGTGACGCTGGCAAAGACGGCGGGTGTGGCGGAAATAGCGGCGTGCACGCCGGGAGGGAAGACCGGAGAGGTCGATCCGGTGCTGCTGTACGCGCTTCTGGTCGCGGGAGCGACCGAAATATACCGCGTCGGTGGCATACAGGCGATAGGCATGATGGCCTTCGGCACGAAGACGTGCCGGAAAGTCCGCAAGATCGCCGGGCCTGGGAACGCGTACGTGACGGCGGCCAAGCGCCAGGTTTACGGTTACGTCGCGATCGACCAGGTCGCGGGGCCGAGCGAAATCGCGATTCTGGCGGACGGGACCGTGCCCGCCGCATGGGTGGCGGCCGATCTGCTTTCGCAGGCGGAGCATGGCAGCGGCTGGGAAAGAAGCCTCTGCGTATGCACCGGCGAACAGTATGCAAAAGAGGTGAAGGCCGAGACGCTCCGGCAGGCGAAAACGCTTCCGAGGAGAGCGATGGTCGAGCGCGTGATGGACGCCGGAGGCATACTCATAGCGGTCGCGGACGGAATCGAAAAAGGCCTGGAAGCGGTGAACCGCTTCGCGCCCGAGCACTTCGAGATAATGACCCGGAACGCCGAGGCCGCGACGAAGGGCGTAAAACACGCGGGGGCGGTGTTCGCGGGGGCGTGGACGCCGGAGAGCGCCGGGGACTTCATCGCGGGGCCGAGCCACGTTTTGCCGACCGGGGGCGCGGCCGCGATGTTCAACGGGCTTTCGCCGGAGGATTTCCGCCTGCGGCACAGCTTCACGGCTTTTTCAAAGAAAGATCTCGAACGCACGCGCGAGGCGATAGAGACGTTCGCGCGGGTCGAAGGGCTCGCGGCTCACGGCCGAGCGGCCTCGATCCGTTTTTCCGAATGACGTTCCTCCAGAAGCACGCATACGACACGGGGCGCGCGCTGGCCGCGCTCGTATGGCCGTTCTTCCGGAAGCGGCGGCGCCTGTCGATCGACAACCTGCTCAAGTGCGGCGTCGCGCAATCGGAAAAGGAGGCGCGAACCATTGCGAAGAACGCATGGTGCCATCTCGCAGGACACATCGCGGAGGCGCTGTGCGTCCCCGGGGTGGTGAACGCGACGAACTGGCGCGACCACATAGAAACGGAGGAAGCCGACCCGGAGGCGGCCAAACTGCTGCTCGACACGCCGGGAGAGCCGATTCTTCTCGTAAGCGCCCACCACGGGGTGTGGGAGGCCGCGACGAACACCATTTCGTTCACCCGCCCGATGATCGCCATAGCGAGAACAATGAACAATCCGTTAGTGGAAAAGTGGATGAAAAAGCACCACTTCCGCGGACCCGTCACGATCATAGGAAAGAAGAACGGAATGACCCAGGCCATACTGCGGCAATGGGAGCGCGACGGAGCGGCGATGACGATTTTGATGGACCAGCACTATTCCAAAGGGGCGAAACTGCGGTTTCTCGGACGGCCGGCGAGGACGTTCACGAGCGCGGCCCGCCTCGCCGTACGCACCGGCCGGCGGATAGTGGTCGGTTCGTTCGTGCGCACCGGGCCCTACCGCTACAGACTCGTCGGCGGCCCGCCGCTTTCCTTCGCAAAAGACGCAAACGTCGAAGAGGTCGCGCAAATCCTGAACGACAGACTCGGCGAAGCCATACGCCGCTATCCGGACCAGTATTTGTGGATGCACAGGAGATGGCGCGATGACTGAGGCGGCCGCGATAGTGTTCGAGTGGCTCTGCGCCGAGCTGTGCGTCGTGTTCGCATGGTCATCGCTCGTCGCGGCCGCGGGACTTCTCGCGCCGCGCAGAAAGCCGCCGAAAGCGGCGCGCAAACTGCGATTCGCCATTCTCGTGTGCGCGCGGAACGAGGAACACGTCGTGGCCAGGCCCGTCGAAAGCATACTCGCGGCGGACTATCCGGCGGAGGCGCGCGAAGCGATCGTGCTGGCGGACAACTGCACGGACGGGACGGCGGCGACGGCGCGGGCGGCCGGCGCGACGGTCTGGGAGAAGACGACGCCCGGCTCGGGCAAGGGCGATGTTTTGGCGTGGGGTGTCGAAAAGGCGGTGGCGAGCGGAAAATTCGACGCCATAGCGGTTTTCGACGCAGACAACACGGTTTCGCGCGGCTGGCTGAAGGCAATGAACGACACGCTTTGCAGCGGGGAGGAAGTGGCGACCGGCAGGCGTTTCGCCTCGAACGCGCGGCACAACGCCATATCCGGATGGTACGCCGTCTATTGGTCCGTGATGAACGAGCTTTCCAACAAAGTACGCACAAGGCTCGGGCTGTCGGGCAAGCTTACGGGCACTGGGTTCGCTTTTCTCGTCTCGGCGCTCAAAGACGGAAAATGGCAGACGCGCACGCTGACGGAGGACGTCGAGTTCACGGTGCAATGCAACCTCGCGGGAAAGCGAATCGGCTACGTACCCGAGGCGGAATACGCCGACGAGCAGCCGATCGACGCGCGGCACATGTGGCGGCAGCTGTGCCGGTGGGCGACGGGTTGCTGGCAGGTGGCGCGGTTCTATTTCGCGCCCTGGATCAAGACTATGGCGAAACGTCCGTCGCTGAGACTCTTCGATTGCTTCTTCGCGATTTTGACGGGGATGTCCGTGGCGTTTATACTGCTGTCGGATTTTCTCATGTTCGCGTTCCGGCTCTTCTCGGGAGACGGGGCGGAGCGGCCGGCGGCGGTATTCGGCGGCGTTCTGGCGTTCGTGTGCGCCGCCGGGATCGTGACGGCGGCGGCGGCGTGCGCGATGTCCGCTCCGTCGGGCGACTTCGGCGAGATTCCGGCGGCGAAGCGGTTCCGTACGACGATTCTGCCGGTCGTTTCATTTCCGGTATTTTCGCTGATTCTTTCGGCTACGGTTCTGTGGTCGCTCGTGAGGCCGACGCGCCGCTGGCGCCCGATACCGCACGGCGACACGGCGGTCTGAACCGGCCTCCGCGGCATCGTACGGGACGGAAAGAGAGCGCGACGGCGAAAGACTCTACCGAGGGGCGCGGAGCCCGAAACATTTGACTTCGCCGGGCGCGAGGCGCAGCGGGCGCGGCAAAAACGCGTCGCCGCCCTCGAGCAGGTCGTACGCTTCCCCGCCAGGGAAAAGAGAATCGTCCCAATCCACGTCCGACGGGGAATTGCAATCAAGATTCGCAAGCACGAGGACGCGGCCGGAGGGGGAGCGGCGCACGACCGCGAGCGTGTTGCCGCCGCCCCGCACGACGAAGTCGAAGTCGCATCTTCCGCTGAACGACGGATGGGTGCGAAGCAGCGCGTTGAGCTTGGCGATCAGCGCCGTCATGTTGTTTTTGGCACCCCACGAAAGATCGTTCCTGCCGTGGACGTCGATCTTTTCTCGACAATACCACTCTACCCCGTTGGCGACGCCCCAGGCCCCCTGCGCGCTCAGCAGCGCCGCCAGCATGACGCGGAGACGGGCGTAAACCTCGCCCTTCGCCGCGAGCCTGTCGTTGTCGTGGGTTTCCGCGAAATGCACGAGGGTGCCGAGGGCGCCGCTCCTTCGCATCGCATCTGGCAGATAGGCGGCGAAGGCGTCGCGGTCGTATGTTTGGAACAATTCGGAATACGCCCAATCGAGCCCCGCTTCCGAGAGCAGTGCGTCGGTTACGGCGGGATCGCCGCCAAGACCCTCGAGCATGAAGACGGTGTCGGGATATTCGGCGCGCACCTTCGCGACAATGTATTTCCACGCGTCGCACGGTATCATGTAGCCGGCGTCGCAGCGGAAGCCATCGACGCCAAAACGGCACCAGAAGAGGAACACGTCCGCCATGTAGCGGCGAAGCCCCTCGTTGGAATAGTCAAGCTCGACGAGGTCTTCCCAGACGACGCCCCACGCGCCCGGCGAGACGAAGGCGCCGTCGCTGTCGCGCCTGAACCATTCAGGATGATGCGTCTGCAAGGACGAAGCCCAACCCGTGTGGTTGGCCGGCAGGTCGATGAAAAAGCGCCCGCCTCGCGAATGGACCGCGTCGGCGAGTTCGCGGAACTGGTCGAGCGGAGTGGTCTTTCTGTCGAATTCCGCCATCGCCGGATCGACGTCGAAGAAGTCCGTCGCCGCGAACGGGCATCCGTATTCGCCCATTACGGCATATGTCGCCGGCACCGGAAACGGAGGCAGCGTCTGGACGATCCCGAAACCCATCTCGTCCATTATGAGCGGCAGCTTCCGCACGACTTCGCGGAACGAGCCGAACTGCCGCGGAAACACGGTGTATATCGAATTGGATCCTCGGGCGGAGGCAGGGCATACCTTGAAGCGGAAGTTGGGACCTTCCGGCCATTCCGGATCGGTCGCGCCATGCGGGAAGAAACACGCCTTGCCCGAAAAGACACCGACGCGGTCGAGGGGGAGGGAGAGGGCGAAACATCCGGGACAGGTCTCGCGCATAGGGACATCGCGCCAGCCGCCCATGTCGGTGCGGAACACGGCGCGGCCCTTGCGCGGCCGCTCCAGGGCGAGCGTCGTCTCCAGCGTGTCGCCGCGCCAGAACAGGGCGTGTTCGCCGGGAGCGGGAGTCTGGATCATTTCCAGGAATCGGCGGTCTCGTCGCGCAGACGCGCGGCGAACGCTTCGGCCGTCATCGCGCCAAGATCCCCTTCGGCGCGGGAACGCACGGATACCGTCCCGGCCGCTTCGTCGCGCGGACCGACGACTATCTGGTAGGGAATCTTCTGCATCGTCGCTTCGCGTATCTTCGCGCCGAGCTTCTCGGGCGAACGGTCGATGTCGATCCTGAAGCCGGCCGCCCTGAGCCCGGCCGCGACCTTCTCCGCGTACGCGAGCGCCTTGTCGCTGACGGGAAGGATCCTCGCCTGCTCGGGGGCGAGCCAGGCCGGAAAGGCCCCGGCGTAATGTTCGATCAGAATGCCGAAGAAGCGCTCAATCGAGCCGAGCAGCGCGCGATGCACCATGTACGGCCGATGTTCCTTGCCGTCCGCCCCGACATACGTCAGATCGAAACGGTCGGGGAGGTTGAAGTCGAACTGGACGGTTCCGAGCTGCCACGGCCTGCCGAGGGCGTCTTTGATCTTCATGTCGATCTTCGGCCCGTAGAACGCGCCGCCGCCTTCGTCGATTTTATACGCCATGCCCTCCTGTTCGAGAGCCTCGCGCAAGGACGCGGTGGCCTGCTCCCACCGCTCCGGATCGCCGACCGCCTTTTCGGGCTTTGTCGAAACGTAGGCCTCCACCTCGTTGAAGCCGAACCGTCCGAGCATGTTCTTGGCGAAACGGACCGTCGCCTTTACCTCTTCGACCATCTGCTCCGGAGTGCAGAAAATGTGCGCGTCGTCCTGCGTGAAGCCCCTGACGCGGAAAAGCCCGTGGCGCACGCCGTCCTTTTCGTAGCGGTACACGGTTCCGAGCTCGGCGAGCCGCATCGGCAGATCACGGTAGCTGCGCTTCTTCGCTTGATACACCTGGATGTGGAAAGGGCAGTTCATCGGCTTGACGTAGTACTCTTCCACGCGCTCATCGGAACCCTCGCCCTCCTTCACCTTCATCGGCGGGAACATGCCGTCCTTGTAGAAGCCGAGATGCCCGGAAGTCTGCCAAAGGTTCGCGCGGCCTACGTGCGGAGTATAGACGATTTCGTACCCGACTTCGTAGTGCTTCCTCCGCCAGTAGTCTTCTATGGCGACGCGGATTCTCGCGCCTTTCGGCAGCCAATGGGCGAGGCCCGGGCCGACGGAATCGGTGATGGTGAAAAGCTCCAGCTGCCTGCCGAGAACGCGGTGGTCGCGCTTCTTGGCCTCTTCCTCGCGGGCGACGATCGCGTCGAGCTCGGCCTTGTCCTTCGCGACAATGCCGTACACGCGCTGCAGCATCTTGTTCTTTTCGTCGCCGCGGTAGTAGCTGCCGGCGACGCGCACGAGCTTGACGACGCCTATCTGCGAGGCGCGCTCCACATGCGGCCCGCGGCACATTTCCACGTAGTCGCCGACGGAATAGGTTGAAATGTCCTCGTTTTCGGGAATGTCCGCGAGACGTTCGAGCTTGTATTTCTGGCCGGCGAGCATCTTCTCGCACTCGGCGCGCGAAACGGTCTTTTTGACAAACGGCTCGTCGAGCGCGATCAGCCGCGCTATCTCCGCCTCGATCGCGGGAAAGTCCTCGGGCGAAATGCGGTGCGGCAGATCGAAGTCGTAGTAGAACCCGTCCTCCGTGGCCGGGCCGATATCGACCTGCACGTCGTCGAAAACTCTCTGGACCGCGCGCGCGGTCATGTGCGCGGCGGAATGCCGCCTCTTCTCTTCTTCCAGTTCCATCGCCTATGCCTCCGGCCAGAGTTCGTGCGCCAGTTCGCGCAACTTATATTTCTGAATCTTCTGCGACGCGGTCATCGGAAACACGTCCATGAAGTGGACGTATTTGGGAATCTTGAACCACGAAATCCTATCCTTGCAGAACGCCGCGACATCGTGTTCCGATATGTCCGCCCCGTCCGATTTGATTATGAACGCGGCCGGCTGTTCGCCGTATTTCTTCGAGGGGCAGCCGACCACGGCGACGTCCTTCACCCCCGGCATCGTTCCGAGGAAGTCCTCGACCTCCTTGGGGGATATGTTCTCTCCGCCCCGGATGATCAGGTCTTTCAGGCGCCCCGTTATGTAGTAGTAGCCGTCGGCGTCCATGCGGCCGATGTCGCCGGAATGGAGCCAGCCGTTCGCGTCTATGCACTTCGCGGTCTGCTCGGGCATCTTGTAGTAGCCCT